>NZ_JBEPYQ010000011.1:0-99299 GCF_041641335.1 Cohnella sp.
AAGCGGTGTTTTTCTATTTACAAGCCCAATACCTGATCACCTTGAAAGACTACAACGACATGCTCTCAAGATGATTTGTGCTCTGCGAAAGTTGAGTTATTAAGCCAAGATCGTATGCAAGAAATAAGGTTACTCCACCAGCAAACAAGCACTCTGCAGTGAGATATCGATAGTAGTGCCCCTTCACCAATAAAAAAGGGACAAGATTGCACAGTAAAAGAGGAGCAAACACCGTCCAAAAAGGAAAAGCAGGTTGGTCCAGATACATCAATATAATAACGGCGACAACCCATAGGATGCGAATGGCAAGCATAGTCCAATCCTGCCATGACCACCGATTCGTGATAAGAACACGCATATAATGCAACTCCATTCACTCTTAGTGAAATGAACGACAACTGGCCCGACCACGCCCGAGATTCCTTGTCATATCCAGGTCATGACTTCTTGTCACTCGGCTTTATGACAACTGTTCTGTTAGGGTGAGGATGGCTGAGATGAATCCGTAAGAATACGGAAAATTATATCTTATTCAAATTGCTAAAAAAAGGAGTGGTTGCATTGTCGCTGCTGCAAATTCGTGATCTCACAAAAAAAATAAGAAACAAGACCATTGTCGATCAGGTAACACTGGATATGGAAAAGGGAGAGATACTTGGATTGCTAGGTCCTAACGGAGCAGGAAAAACGACGACGATTCGGATGATCGTCGGCCTTATGTCTAAATCAGGAGGCCAAGTGCTGATTGCTGGTACGGATGCTCATGTACACTTCGAACAAGCCATGAAGCATGTTGGCGTGATTGTGGAAAATCCCGATTTGTACAAATATCTATCCGGCTATGACAATTTGGTTCACTTCTCACGAATGACGCCAGGAGTGACAGAAGCAAGAATCCGGGAAGTCATAGCTCTCGTTGGATTGGAGCATAGCATCAACGACAAAGTAGCCACTTACTCCCTAGGCATGCGGCAGCGCTTAGGCCTCGCCGTGGTTCTCGTCCATAAGCCTTCCCTGCTTGTACTGGATGAACCGACCAACGGACTCGATCCGGCCGGGATCCGCGAACTGAGAGGCCACTTGAAGCATTTGGCACAAAAAGAAGGAGTGGGAATTATGATTTCCAGTCACCTCATGTCCGAAATGGAGATGATGTGCGAGCGCGTCGCCATATTACAAAAAGGAAAGCTTGTTGGCATTCACAAGATATCGGATATGGCAGACGATGAACGAACGCAAGTCCGATTCGAGATCGACCGACCGGATTTAGCGGTACAGATCCTGCAATCGATCATGTCCGGCGATGAAATCACGACCGATCAACGGCACATACAAGTTCAAATCGCCAAGGCGAACATTCCGGAGATTAGCAGGAAGCTTATGGCAGCTGGAATTAACGTGTACGGTGTTCACCTGGTCAAGAAGACACTGGAAGACAAGTTCATGGAGATAACGGGAGGAGAAGAACATTGATTCCATTCATTCGAAATGAAAATATGAAGATTTATAAACGGAAGCGTACGTGGGTGATGATTGCTATCGTCCTGATATACGTGCTGCTCCAAATCGTGAATTTGAAAACAGCCGATACCAGCACTGCAAGCGATAACTGGAGGGCACAGCTCGAACAAGAGAACATGCAGTTTCGGAAAGAAGCTGCTAAGCCGGATGCGTTGAAGATTGAAATCAAGCAGGCCGAGAAACACCTTGTACTGAATCAATACTATTTGGATCAAAACATTCCGCCTAGCACCAATGCATGGAGTTTTGCGGTGAGCCAGGTACAAAACATCATATTTGCGGTTTCTCTCATCTCCGTCATTATTGCCGGCGAGATCGTTGCCGCCGAATTCGTATCCGGTACAATTAAGCTGCTGTTGACGCGATCGGCGAGCCGCACCCAAATTTATTTGTCCAAGTACATCGCTGCCATCCTGTTCGGTCTGCTATTATCTGCAGTCGGCATACTAGGGTCTATCCTTCTTGGAGGCTTCATATTCGGTTTCGATGGGTTAGTGGACAACTATTTCTATGTAAAGGGTCAAGTCGTAGGAAAAATTCCGATACTGCAGGCTTTACTGTCAGGATACGTGCTCAATATTCCATTTCTGCTAATCGCAATTACATTAGCTTTCATGATTTCTGCTGCCTTCCGGAGTACGACATTCTCTATCGTGATCTCCCTGCTCGTATCGCTGACTGGGTTCATTATCGCGATTGCGATGAACGGCTGGGCCTGGACGAAATACTTCGTCTTCTCTCATACTGACCTAACGCCGTTCCTATACGGGAATCCTTCTGTTGGTGGGGTAACATTAGGATATTCCCTTGTGTTTGTAGGGCTCCATCTCGCGGTCATGCATTTGATATCATACCCTATTTTCGTAAAGCGTGATGTGATCTGATAAAGAAACCTATAACGGAAGATAAAGGATGAACCTAATGAAAAGAATAAGGAGCACCGTACTCTTCGCAATATTGCTGTTGATTGCGGCCTGCGGAGCGAGTGAGGAGACGGCGACGAAGAAGCTGGATTTGCCGGTGAACGATCTGACTAAACTTATCATTGACCATCGGAATGGGGACATTCAGATTACCGGAACCTCCGATTCGGATAAGATCGAAGTCGTTGCTCTGGTCAAAGCCAACGGGGTCAGCATGGACAAATTGAGGATAAAGTTGGAAGCCCAGGGTGATACAGCCTATTTAGATGCATGGTTTAAAGGGCAGTTCCTTGCTACGGGATCGGGGGCAGTCGATCTGGAAATCAAAGTTCCGAAGGAGCTTATGCTGGATATAACGTCACATCGTGACGGCAATGTCCACATTTCAGATCTATCGTCTAGTGCCAAGATTGACAACGTTAATGGTAATATCCAAGTGGTAAACCTGTCCGGCTCGCTTGAAATCGATAATCGAGACGGCGACATCACGGTACGCGATATCGGTACGGATGTATCCATCAACAATATCAATGGACATATTACAGTCGACCAGGTAGGTGGCTCAGCCAAGATACTTGTGGGAGACGGCAGTCTGGATATTAACCATGTGGCGAAAGATGCATCCATTACGCAGTCAGGTAACGGCACAATCAATATCGGCGAGGTAAAGGGAAACATCCTTCGGAATAAATAAAAGCAAATGAACCTTCTTAACTTTTCACCCTGCTTGTGGTACGGATTGAAATCCACAATGCTAATACCTCCGCCGCCGCAGAACTTTACCGCAATGATGCAAACGCGCGTTAACCCGCAGCCTTGCGGGGCTGAAAGCTTTGCGGTAGAATGCACCTAACACTTGAATAAGCTGCCTAACGGCAACGACGGAGAGAGTAAGCGAACAGCCTTTGCTGCCAGGGACGGAGCGCCACCGACTGAGAGCGCCCGAGCGAAGAATCCGCCGAAGTTCACTCCCGAGCCGGTTCCTGATAGCGTATCCTACGAGGATTCGCGGTAGGGCAACCCGTATCCCTGCGTTAAAGGTTAGAGTGAGAAATGAATCCGAGGCCGTATCCGGAGCGGCGAGATGCATTTCTAATGAGGGTGGTACCACGACTTCTCGTCCCTTGCGGAGGAGAGGTCTTTTTTTTGTTATACGCGAACCTACGACCTATATAAGGAGAGATTGATCATGAGCAACGCTAAATTGGAGGAGCTTCGCGGACAGCTCGACTCCGTGAATCAGCAGCTTTTGGAGCTTCTATCGGAACGAGGCCGCATCGCGCAGCAGATCGGACAAGAAAAAGAAAAGCAGGGCGTACCCAAGTACGACCCCGTTCGGGAGAAAAAAATGCTCGACGAGCTGGCCGCCTTGAACAAGGGGCCCTTCGATAACGAGACGATCCGCCATCTGTTCAAGCAGATGTTCCAGGCCTCGCTTAAGCTGCAGCAGTCGGATCATGTCAAGCATCTGCTTGTCAGTCGCAAGAGACATAAGGAAGATACGGTCGTATCCGTCGGAGACATCGCGGTCGGCGGCGGCAAGCCGATTCTGGTCGCCGGCCCTTGCTCCGTGGAGAGCTACGAGCAGGTCCGCAAGACGGCTGCCGTGCTGAAAGCTTCGGGAATCTCGGTCATGCGCGGAGGCGCGTTCAAGCCGAGGACGTCTCCTTACGACTTCCAGGGACTTGGCGTCGAAGGCTTGAAAATCCTGAAAGAGGTTGCGGACGAATTCGGGTTGAGAACGATCAGCGAGATCGTCGATCCCGCGCACGTCGAACTGGCTTGCGAATATATCGACGTCATTCAGATCGGCGCCAGAAACATGCAAAATTTCGAACTGCTCAAAGCCGCCGGCGACGTGAGGACGCCTATTCTGCTTAAACGCGGGCTCGCCGCGACGATCGACGAATTTCTGCACTCGGCGGAATATATCGTATCAAGAGGAAATACGCAAGTGATGCTGATCGAGCGGGGCATTCGCACTTATGAGAAAGCCACGCGCAACACGCTCGACATCTCGGCCGTGCCGATCCTGAAGCTTGAGAGCCATCTTCCGGTGCTCGTCGACGTAACCCATTCGACCGGCCGCAAAGACATTATGGGGCCATGCGCCCGGGCCGCTCTCGCCGCGGGAGCCGACGGAGTGATGGTGGAAGTGCACCCGGATCCGGCTACCGCCTTGTCCGACGCCGCCCAGCAGATGAATTTCGACGAATTCCGACGGTTCCTGGAGGAGGTCGGCTTGCCGACGCAACGGCTTGCCGGCAAATGATGTAGAAACAATAGTTCCAGGAAAAAAGCTCCAGTAGTTCCAAGTGCACTTCCACATATAACCATATAATTATAAGTTAGAATTACAACTTGTAGGCGGCGGACAGCTCTTTCGGAAGGGGGAGGCTGTATGATGGATTTATCCCAAACGATCTCGGCGCTCTTCGCATTCGGCATGTTTCTCGTAACGTTGCTCGCTTACATTGAGAAGAGGAAATAATCCGCGTGGTTCCTGGTGTGAAACCATACTGTGAAACAACCGCCTAATACAAGTTGAAGAGCCGGATCGGTTGCCCGATCCGGCTCTTATGTCTGCCTTGAACGCCTATTGAACAAACTCGACCTCGTAGCCCTTCTGTTCCAGAAGCGATACCAGGCCGCCTTCCCCGACCATGTGCAGGGAGCCGACAGCGATGAGATAGGTGCCGTTATCCCCATGCTGGAGATAGTCGTCGATCTTGTCCGTCATCTCGACATTCCGCTTGAGCAGCAATGCTTCATTATACTCGTCGAACAGCTCGCCCATCGATTCGCGTCCTTCCTGTTCGAATTGTTCGTGGACGGCTTCTAACGCGTCTATCTCCCCGGCCCGCCACATGTCGATCAACTGCTGCATCCCTTCCATTGCTTTGCCGCTATTGCTCACCGTCTGATGGAAATAGTGCTTTTGCAGCTCCTCGGAAAGCCCGTCGAACAAGTCGAGCTGGGATTCCAACGACTCCAGTTCGATGACCCCTTTTCCTTCCTTATGGGCTTGCTTCGCAAAATGCAAGTCGATCCCATCGGTCAGCATGAACCGCATGGCCGGGAGGCTCTCCAGCATCATCGCCGCGTACCAGGGCTCGTATTGATCGAGCATCGGAGCGGCAGAGGCCAGCAGCGACTTTTTCAGAATCGACTGGAATCGTTCGTAGTCTTTCTCGTCCACGACATCCTTAAGCGTCGTCCCCTCCGGCAGAAGCGCTCTCTCGTTCACGAGCTCGAGCGTCCGCTTCTGGTCGGCTCTCGTCAAATCCAGCTCCAGCGCAACGAAGTCCGCTTCGTCCAATGCCTGCTCCAGCTGCGGATCGAGCGGGTACATCCCCTTGTTGGCGATATGGATCGTTCCGACCAAATAGCCGGGATGGGCGCCGCCTTCTACTTTCCATAGGAAACCTTTGGCGGGCTCAGCCGGTTCCGGGTAAGGAGATTGTCCGGGACTCGGGGAAGGAACCTCGTCCACGACGGGAGCTTCGGAAGCGATCGGCGTCCCGGAAGCCGTCGAGCCGGGTGCCGTCTCGGTCGCCGAGCTGCACGCGGATGCGAGCAGCAGGAAGACGGCCAACAGCGCCGGCGCCGCGAATCGCGCAAGATGCCGGATCATTTCATCTCCCCTTCGATTCGCTTCATGAATTCCTCCATCGCGCTGTAGCCCTGCTGCTTCAAATACCAGCTGTTGGCCGCCGCTTCGATCATGCCGGCGACGTCCCTGCCCGGCTGAAGCTGGATTTCCAGGTGGGGGATTTGCACGCCGAGATAGTCGGTGTACTTCTGCTCCATCTCCAGCTCGTTGTTCAGCGCTTGGTCCTTCCACGGGCACAGCTCGATGTCCAGAACGATGCGCGTCTCGTCCTGGAACGCCTTTCTGCCGTACAGACGAACGACGTTGATCAACCCGATGCTGCGCAGCGCGAGAAATTCCCGCGTCGTCTCGTTATGCGTGCCGAGAATCGTCTTCGGGCTCAGCTTCTTCAGCACGACGATGTCGTCGGCGACGAGCCGATGCCCTCTGCGGATGAGCGTGTGGGCCGTCTCGCTCTTGCCTATGCCGGATTTTCCCCGCAGCAAAATGCCGATGCCCGACACGTTAACGCATACGCCGTGAATGGCGATCTCCTGAGCCAGCGCTTGCGTTAAGTAGGCGTCCAGCTTGCCGAGAAATTCCGTCGTCGCATCCGGCGTCCGAAGCAGCGGAATGCCTTCCTGCTGGCAGTAAATCATCAAATACTTCAGACCTTCTTGGTTCGCGGTTACGATAAAGCAAGGAGGATGATATTTCACGACGTTGCCGATGTGCAGCTTCCGTTCTTCCTCGGTCTGCTTATGCAAGTAATTGATTTCCTTCCGGCCGAGTACCTGCACCCGGTTCATCGGGAAGAAATCGAAATAGCCGACGAACTCAAGCCCCGGCCGATGGGCTCTCGAACGCGTGATGACGCGATCCAGACTGTCTTCTCCGGCCAGAATCTCCAGCTTGAACTTCTCCTGCAATTGTTTCACCGTAATGGATTTCAATCGATTCCCCCCTAACGCCTTCATTATAGCAAAAATAACCTCATCTTCCACATCGGCAGCCGGCTTACATAAGTTCTTTCATTCTCTCATATCTATGGAATATCGAAAGAGATGGAGGTTATCGAATGAACGTCGACAAGCTAACCCGGTACTGCCAGCTGAAAGCCCAGATCAAGCAGACGGAAGACGAACTCGAACAGCTTCGCAGGGAGATCACGAACGAAATCTCGCAGGACGCGGAATTCGCCTTCGGCGACTACACCCTCAAGATCGTCTACCAGGAAAAAAGACACTACAACGACCAGCAGTTGGCCGCCGCCTTGCCCGATCCCGAGCTGTGGAGAGCGTTTTTCAAAGCCGATGCGGCGAAAATATCCGCGCTCGTCAAGACGGGACTGCTAAGCGAGAAATCGCTCGAAGGCACCTACACGACGACTCGCACGCCTTACTTATACGTGACGTCCACGCTTCGCGAGACGCAAACGTAAAGCCCGAAGGCGCAGTTGCCTTCGAGCTTCAAGTCGCATGCTTGGGGGCCGGATGCGGTCCTTCCCTTACGCGTTATCCCTTTCGTTCAGCCTTGATCCTGTCCGCCAGCACCGCCAGATCCTTGCCGTTCTTAATGGCGGCGGCGTTGAGGGCGAGACTGTCCACGTAGGACTCGGTCAACTGATTCATGGGATCCCTCGCATCGTTATAGTCATCTTTGATTACCTCCCGATTGAACTGGGGTTTCCCTCTCACAATGGGGAAAAAAGGTCGCAACTTATATAGATTCGCAACTTCGGGCGATTAGAATCGTTAAAATAAGTAAAAAGCCTTATTCTGCAAGGAGACCGTACGTCTATGTACCTGAAAGAAGTGACAATATTGCAAGACCGCTTCCCGTCCCGCGGCGGTTATCCGTTCTCCGTTCCCGCCCTGCGCAAAACCGACAGGCTGCGCTTCGAAGCTCCCGTGACGTTCTTCGTCGGGGAGAACGGCTCCGGCAAGTCCACGCTGCTCGAAGCGATCGCTTGGCAGTGCGGCTTCCACACGGGAGGCGGAGGCGTTAACCAGATTTACGAGCTGGAAAACAGCGAGGCGGCTTTCGGCCCCTATATCCGCCTTTCCTGGCTGCCGAAGGTGCGCAACGGCTTCTTCCTGCGCGCGGAGTCGTTCTTCGACTTCGCCAGCCATCTGGATCGGGAAGCCAGAGAGCAGCCCCGGTATCGCGACGAGATCTACGCTTCTTACGGAGGGAGGTCGCTGCACGAGCAATCGCACGGCGAATCGTTCCTGAGCCTGTTCCGCAGCCGCTTCGGCAAGCAGGCGATCTACCTGCTGGACGAGCCCGAGGCGGCCTTGTCGCCCGCGCGCCAGCTTAATCTGCTGTCCATCCTCCACGGGATGCGGTCGAGCGCCCAATTCATCATCGCGACGCACTCTCCGATTCTGCTCGGCTTTCCGGACGCGCGCATCTATTCGTTCGACGAAGCTCCGATCGCCGAGATCGCGTACGAGGACACGCTGCATTACCAGTTGACCCGAAGGTTTCTCGAAAACCGCAGCGCCGTGTTCCGCGACTTGTTCGGCGGCGATTGACTTTTCGCAAGCCAAGGCGTCTCAACAACACAGAGGGGCATGCAGCGTTATCCGGCAACCCGGAGAACGCGCATGCCCCTTCTGTCCGCTTCTGATCAGCGCCGGACCGGCTTGCCGACTTTGGCCGACACGGAAAAATAACTCAGCTCAACGGGCGAGACAGCTTCCTTCCTTAAAGCTCCGTCCTTGCTTTCATTCGAGCAGTCCCCTCGGTATTTCCCTTCCTTCAGCTTCATGTCGATAAAATCGACGACCTGCTGCAGCGAGGCGATCTGGCTGACGATCGTTTCCCGGTGGCTCCTCAAGCGCTCTGCCAGCTCCGGGTATTCCGCAGGATCCGCGTCAACGGAAACCGCCAGGAACGGCCGCATTTCCTCCAGCGGCATCCCCGTTTTCTTCAGGCAGGAGATCAGCCGGATCGTATTGACGTCCTCCTCCCGGTAGACGCGGTGCCCGTTGTCCTTCCGGTTCGCCCGGGGCAGCAGCGCGATCTTCTCGTAATAACGGATCGTGTCCTCGGAAATTCCGGTTTGCGCGGCGGTTTGCTTGATCGTAAACGTCTGCCCTGCCTTCATTCCGTTCCCTCCCGGATATCGCTTTTGGGTGCATTATACAACTTGGAGCTGACTCCAAGTCAACCTTGTTATTTTCGGGATATTAAATTTGGTTTACGCGCCTTGACTTGGAGCCGACTCCAACATCTAGAATGTACGCTATCCGGCGGGAAATAGCCTGCCCCATACAGGAGGAGACGTACGATGAACGCGAACCAAAGCGAAAATATTGCATTGATTACGGGCGCAAACCACGGCATCGGGCTGGAGTTAAGCCGGAAATTGCTGGCGGAGGGCTGGCAGGTAGTTGTTTTGAACCGCTCGGACTTTCCGGCGGACGATACGAAGATCCGGGAAGCGGTCGAGAGCGGGCAACTTCGCGTGTATAAAACCGAGGATCTTGCCGATTATGCCAGCTTGAGACGGTCTTTGGAAGAAATCAAAAGCAAGGAGCGGCGGATCGATGTTCTGTTTAACAACGCCGGCGGGAGCTTCTCCCAATTGAGCTATTCGAAACAAGGGCGCGAGAAGCATTACGAACTGCAGACGGTCGTTCCCTATATCATTGTGATGGAATTGATGGAGCTCTTGAACAACGGCCTCTTGAAAACGGTGATCAACACCTCGTCCTCCGCACTTGCCTATACGAAAGAGTTTAATCTGGAAATTTTGGAGCGACCCAAAACCTTCCGGAAGCTGCTTGGCCCTTACGCCGCCTCCAAGCTGGCGCTTTCGTTATGGACTCGGGCCATCGCGCCGCAGCTTGCCAAGGCCGGCATCAAGATCCGCAGCGTAGACCCGGGCGGTAACAATACGCTGAGATCGGGGAAAAAATCCGGACTCCCTCTAGCGGTTGGCTTGCTTATGAGACTGTTTTTCGCTCCTCCTACCCACGGGGCTAATCGACTGTACGAAGGCGCTCTCGGGAAGCACCGTAACGAGACCGGCGTGTTTTTGCTGAAAGATCGGATTGCGGACCTGAAATTCGCGGATCAAGCGCAGAACGTTTTGGAAAGGCTTCATTCGATTTATGAGCGCGAGTTTCTTGACGCGACCTCGCTCTAAAGTCACCGCTGCATACACATAGAAAAAGCCTTCAAACACTCGGGGGACTGACCCCTTGCGTGTCTGAAGGCTTTTTCTTTAGGATGCGAATGCGTCAAGCCGCCTTCGCTTGTTCCACTTTGCCGGCTCTGGGCAGCAAACCGGCGATGAAGATTTTGACCAGCGCGATGGCCAGCAGCAGAATGAAGATCGCGTGCATGCCGGCCGCCATTTGCGACGGGACGTCCTCGGTCACGACCCGGTTGAACAGCATGCCGAATACGGCCACCGCCACCGTCTGCCCGAGCGTCCCCATGAAGGAGTTCGTCGAGGTCGCGACTCCGCGCATGTTGGCGGCGGCGGAATTTTGAATCGTCACGATCGCCGGCGTGCTGATGCAGCCCATGCCGAAGCCTACCAGTACGAGCAGCCCGATCACGTGCCAGTATGAGGAACCCTCGTGCAGCGTGTACAGCCACAAAGCTCCGACTGCAACGAGAATCGTTCCAAGCAGCATGAATCTGCCCGCCCCGAAGCGGAACATGTACCTGCCCGACAGATTCGAAGCGATCGGCCAGGCGAGCGACATCGGCATCAGCATCAATCCCGATGTCGTGGCGCTGAGCCCCATGACGTTCTGAATCCACAGCGGAATGTAGATCGTCACCCCGGCGACGATGCAAAATCCGAAAAAGCCGAGCACGTACGGAATCGTAAGCCGCCGCTCGCGGAACAGCGACAGAGGCAGCATCGGCTCCTTGGCCTCGGATTCGACGAACAGGAAGACGGCCAGAAATACGAACGACACCGTAAAGAGACCGATGATGGTCGGCGAATTCCACGCGTACGTCTCGCCTCCCGTCAGCAGCGCGAGCAGCAAGGACGAGACGCTGATCGTAAACGTCAACGCGCCCCAGTAGTCGATTCTGCTCTTGGCGACTTTGTCGAATTTCTCGTTCAAGAAACCAAGAACGAGGACAAAGGAGACGATGCTGATCGGAATGTTCATATAGAAAATCCAGCGCCACGAGATCGTATCGACGAAATAGCCGCCCACGAACGGACCGATCAAGCCCGCGATCGACCACATCGAGGACAATACGCCCTGCACCTTGCCCCGCTGCTCGCCGGTATACATATCGCCGATAATCGTGAAAATAACCGGGGTCAGCGCGCCCGCTCCGATCCCTTGAATCGCCCTGTACCAGATCAACTGGGTCATCGTCTCGGCCGCTCCGCATAGAATGGAGCCGATCAGGAACAGCGACAATCCGATCGTGAAAATCAATTTTCTCCCGAACAGGTCGGCCAGCTTGCCGAAGATCGGGGTCGTGACGCAAGTCGTTAACGTATAGATGGAAAAAATCCAGCCGATCAGGCTCAGCCCTTGCAAATCTTTGACAATGCTTGTCGTCGCCGTCGTCACGACCGTCGAGTCCAACGCACCGATGAACAGCGCGGACAGCAGCCCGATCGTTACGACCGTCCGGTTTGTTTTCATCTGAGACATGTTGCTTTCCTTCTCTCTTGCTTATAATGCTTGCTTCGATACTCTACCGATCATAGGCTTGAGCCTATTCTTTGTCAACGCGAACAGAAGGGTGCGCGCAGACGCCAAGAAGCGCCCTCTGCGATCTGCAATCGCGGGCGCTTCTTGATCGGTGCCTTCCAACTAGCCTCTATCGGATTCCTCCCAGTAGCCCTTGATCCCTTTTTCCAAACGGACCAAAGCTTCCAGGTAGAAGTAGTCTCCCCACACGACGAAGTCGTCCGGAGAAGAGTTGCCTCGTACGTGATACGAACCTCTGGAGATCAGGCCGTCCACGTCGGGCTTATCGATCGTCGCGTAATTGCGCACGAGCGATTCCATCGTCCGCCGCACGCCTTCCTCGAAATGCGCCCGATCGGGGTCATCCCGCTCGATCAGGTCGAGCAGCTCCAGCAAGCCTGCCGACACGATCGCGGAAGCCGAGCTGTCGCGATAAGTCGCGTCGTCGACCGGAACGTCAAAGTCCCAATAGGCGACATGGTCTTCCGGCAGATGGCTCAGGAAGAAACGCGCCAGCCGCTTGGACGTCTCGAGATATTTCGCGTCCCGCGTGTAACGGTAAGACAAGGCGAAGCCGTATACTCCCCAAGCCTGCCCGCGCGTCCAGGTCGATCCGTTCGTATAGCCCTGCGCCGTATCGCCGCCGACCGGCTCGCCGTTCTCCGGCTTGAAGTGGAACGTATGATAGGAGGAGTCGTCCCCGCGCACGAGATAGCGGCGGCTCTTGTCGGCATGAAGGACGGCGGTCCGCCGATACCGTTCCTCTCCGGTCTGTTCGTACGCCCAGTGCAGGAGAGGCAAATTCATCAGGCAGTCGATAATGATGCGCCCGCCGTTCACCGGGTCGCCGGCCGGCCCCCAAGCCTGAATGTACTGCCCCTGCTCGCGCCACCTGGCCATCAGCTTGTCGGCCGCCCTTAACGCGAGCCGCCTCGCCTCCTCGTCGCGCTCGATGATCCATTGCGCTTTCGCGGAAGGCGAATACAGGAAGCCGATGTCGTGGTGATCGAGCACCCGGTTAGCCTCCAGCCGCTCCCGGAAGCTGGCCACCGTGCGGACGGCGGCCTCGCGGTAAGCTTCGTCCCCGCTGTACTCGTAGCACAGCCACAGCATGCCCGACCAGAACCCGTCCGTCCAGTCGTCGTTGTTCGTCAGCACGTACGACTTGCCTCCGTCCGTGCTGACGTGCGGAAACCGCTCTCCGAACCTCTCGATATTACGCTTCGTCTTCGCCAGCGCGTCCTCGATCGCCGTTTGCCACAAGCTCATCGGTTGTTCCCTCCCAAATCCGGACTGCCCAGCAGCGCGACTTCGGCCGCCTCCGCGCCGTCTGAACTCCCCCATGTACAATCAGCCCCGGCTCTGCCTATATTGTCCGGGCGTGATGCCTTCGTATTTCTTGAACACGCGCAGCAGCGATTGGCTGCTGGCAAAGCCGCATTGCTCCGCGATGTTCTGAATCGCGCCGTCCGTGGACGTCAGCAGCGACTTCACTTTGTCGATTCGCCGCTTGTTGACGAAATCGATCAGGTTCTCCCCGGTCTGCTCCTTGAAGAACCGGGACAGATAGGTCGGATTGATGTCGAAGGCCAAGGCGATGCTCGTCAAGCTCAGATTCATGTCGCTTAAGTTGTCCAGCACATGCTCCACGACCTGGCTCTTCAAGTCGGTGTTGTGGCTTTTCTTCTTCTGCTGCAAATAGTCGCACACCGTTTTCAGAAATGCCAAGATCTCCTCTTCCATCTCCGCGAAAGTCTCGCACTGCGTAATCTGCTTGATCAGATCCGTCTTCTCGACCATAATTTCCGTCGTGCCGAGCTGGAACTGCTCGACCGCTTTCAGCATCGTGCCCGCCAGCTCGAACATGAGCAGCTTGGCCATCTGAGGAGACAGCGTGCCTTCCGAGAAATTCGCCACGAGAATGCGCTGCAGCACTTCCGCCGCCTGCTCGTAATCGCCCGCGGCCATCTGGTTGATAAGCTGACGCTCTTTGTCCAGCGGATAGTACAGCTCGTTTTTAGGCCGCTTGACGGATTCGTACGCGATAATCTGGTTGGAGCCGAGCACCAGCTTATACTCCAGCGATTCCTCGGCTTCCTCGTAACATTTCGGAATCGAAGACCAGAGCGTATGAACGTCGCTCACCCCGATGGAGAAACGAATGAAGAACCGCTCCTGAATGAATTTTTTTGCATCCGCCGCAATGTGCAGCAGCTCTTTTTTCGCTTCCTTCTCCTTGCCGAGAAAGTTGACCAGACAGGCGATTTTACCGTCGATCTCGGTAAAATAAGCCCGGTAGCCGGACGACAGCATTTCGCCGAAAATGTTCGTGACGATCAGGTAGACGAATTGCGATTTTTTGTCCAAATCCAGCTTCTCGTTCGCCTGGAACAGCGGAGCGTAATCCTCGATCTGCATAAGCAGCACCGCGAAGCGGTCCGTCTCGAAGCGCAGGTCGTGCGACTCGATCGCCTGCGACAGCGCGGATTCCGTATCCACCCGGCCGGCCAGCAGACGATTCAAAAATTGATTGCGCAGCACGAGCCTCTGCTCCTGCATCCGCTTGTTGGCCTCGTCCTGAATCGCCGCGCTCTCCGTCATGTACGACTGCAGGACGGCGAACTCGTTCGACATGCTCTTCATATTCGTTTTAACCTTGCTGGACACGAAGTCCATCATGTTTTGAATCGGAGCGTAATTCCGTCTCGTCAGCCAGAACGCCGACAGCCCGCCCAAGACGACGCACAGCAGCATCGCCAGGTAGATCAGGTTTTTCAGCAGCGTCACTTTGGCCAGATAGACTTGCTCCGGCAGCACCGAAATGTAGGTCCAATTCGTCTCGTCGGACCGGACGTAAGAGATTGCCGCGTTGCTGCCTTCGATTCGCTCGACCATAAAGCCGCGAGCATTCCGCATCAGCTCCAGAGGGAGCTCCCGCAGCTCGCTTTCCGTGCCGGTCGTCATAATCGGGCGGCCTTCCCGGTCGAGCACGTACACGGACCCTTGACTGGCCAGCTCGATGTGAGAGACGGCTTCCTTGATCCTGCTCTGGTTCATCAGCACGACAAGCGTAGCTCGGGACTGCTTCATCTCCTGCAGCGGCAGGGATTGCACGTAAACAAGAGAGTTCGCTCCCTGCTGCATGTTCTCGTTCAACGTCATGAACGTTCCGGGATCGCCCTTCTCCACCCAATCGAGCCACTCGCCGTAACTGATCCCGGAATTTTTGTGCAGCACGGAATACAAGTCGTCTGCCGGCATAAATGTCGTTGTCGTAATACCGGAGTTATGATTTTTAAGATAAATGTAGACGTCGGTAATATCGCCGTTCGCGAACGTATACGACTTCAAATTCGTGATGATGTCCATCGTGCTGAACCTGGCTTCCGTCGTATTAAGCGTATCGCGGTTCAAGTAGGCCGTCATTTTCGGATCGAACGATAACTGGGTGCCGAAGCGCCTGATGTCGGCGGTCTGATTGTCGACGAATTGCCGGACCTGATCCAGAAGCGTGTCGTTGGACTTGCGCACTTCCGTGACCAGCATATCCTGCGATCGCAGCAATACGACCAAGGTTATGAGTATTGGAATAAACAGGACGAACAGATAAGAATACAGCCAAAACTTATAAACCTTGCGCTTCATATCAGTCTTCACCGCCGATGTCGAGTATCGTCCGAGTCCGCGATTGCGGCGCTTACTCTTTCACAGCTCCAATCATGACGCCTTTGGCGAAAAATCGTTGCAGGAACGGGTAAATCAGCAAAATCGGAACCGTAGCAACCATAATTGTAGCATATTTAATGCTTTCTCTTACGCCTTCCTGGTCGGCCATCGCATCGCCGAGCTGCATCGAGCTCGTATCGTTCAGGACCAGGATTTCGCGCAGAATGAGCTGCAGCGGGAACAGCTCCCGGTTGCGCAGGAACAGCATGGCGTTAAACCACGAGTTCCAGTGGGCGACGCCGTAGTACAGAATCATGACCGCCACGACGGGCATCGACAGCGGAATGACGATTCGGAACAGAATGCCGAACTCTCCCGCTCCGTCGATCTTCGCGGATTCGATCAGGCTCTCCGGAAGCGCCTCGAACGACGTGCGCATAATGATCAGATTCCACGTGCTGATGGCGACGGGAACGATCAGCGCCAGCAGGCTGTTGCCCATATGCAGCCAATTGTTGACCAGCAAGTACGTCGGAATCAGGCCGCCGCTGAAGTACATCGTGAAGATGATCGCGATCATGATCGGCTTGCGAAGCAAAAACTTCCTCGACAAGCCGTAAGCGCCCAGCGCCGTGAAAAAGAGGTTGGTGAGCGTGCCGACGATCAGAATAACGAACGTATTGCGGTACCCGCTGAAAATGTTCGGATTGTCGAGCACGCGAGCATAGGCGTCCCAACTGAAGCCGAGCGGATTAAGCAGCAAGCCTTGGTGCGCGATCAGACGGTTCGAGTCGCTCAAGGACGCCATAACGACGTGGTAAAAGGGATACAGCGTAATGACGACGAGCAGGAGCATGAGTATCCCGTTGGCAAAGTTGAAAACGCGATCGGACGCGGTCAGTTTCATCATCTATCGTTCCCTCCTTACCATAGCCGGTTCCCGGATACGCGTCGGGAAAACCAGTTGGCGCTGATGAGCAGTGCAAAGTTGATAATCGCCTGGAACAAGCCGACGGCGGAGGTGAAGCTGTAATTCTGTCCTTCGGCGATCCCTTTGCGGTAGACGAAGGAAGAGATAATGTCCGCAGTCTCGTAGGTGTTCGGATTGTAGAGCAGGATGACCTTCTCGAAGCCGATATCCATCAGACCGCCGATGCGCAGAATGAGCAAAATCATAATAATCGGAATCAGGCTAGGCAGCGTAATGCTCCACATCTGCCGGAATCTGCCCGCTCCGTCCACTCTGGCCGCCTCGTACAAATCCGGATTGATGCCGCTGATCGCCGCCAGGAAAATAATCGACGACCACCCCAGCTCCTGCCAGATGCCGGAAGTGACATAGACGCTGCGGAAGTTGGCGGCGTCGCCGAGCAGGGTGGTTCGCTGGCCTCCGAAAAACTCGATCATCGCGCTGATGAAGCCGTCGCGGTTCGTAAAGTCGAGAATCAAGCCGCAGATGACGACAAGAGAGACGAAGTGAGGCAAATACGTGACCGTCTGGACGACGCTCTTGAACAACTTCCTGCGAATTTCGTTCAGCAGAATCGCCAGCAGAATCGGCGCCGGAAATCCGAAGACGAGCTGGTAGACGCTGAGCAGCAGCGTATTGCGCAGCACCCGCCAGAAGTAAACGCTATCGAAGAAATCCTCGAAATTTTTTAAGCCGACCCACGGACTGCCCAAGATCCCCTTAGGAATGCTGTAGTCCTTAAAAGCGATGATCGACCCGTACATGGGCAAATACTTGAAAATGAAGTAGTACAACACGACCGGCAGCACCATCAAGTAAATGGCTTTATTCTGTACCAGGTCCTTTTTCAGCTTCTGCATCATAGGCGCTCTCCCGCTTCCCAAGGGTTCATAGTCCGACTACCTTTCGCTTGCTTCGCAATCGGCCGATGCCGGCCATTTGGCCTCATCCTGAACTCCATACTATCGAGACGGGGGGCGCGTGTATATTTTCAACTCTTTAGGACGTATGCAAATCTAGACAAATCGCGGATTACAATTCTTTACGCGGTTCATTTATTTTTGGAATGGCGCGGCAAACCCTTGCGGGATAGGTGGTTTGCCTCCTGGCATTAGGGAGGCTGCAGCTGCGGCTCCAGGGCCAAGTTTTGGCCCTGAGGACTCCCCAAGAGTGGCTGGCTCCAATATCGCACATTAAAAAAGGCTCCCGGACAAATCCGGGAACCTGTAGCCGATCAGCCGTCGGAGCCGTCCAACTTCTGCATCAGCCTGAAGATCAATGCAGCACCTTCGGCGCGCGTTCCGGTCTCCAACGGGCCGAACTTCGTCTTCGAGCGGCCTTCGCCCACCCCGAGTGCGTTGGCTTTGCGGATTGCCGCTTGCGCCCATCCGGGAGCCGCATCAATATCGGCAAATTCGGTAGATTCGTTGTCCGCCGCGATGACGCCCGTCTTGTATTCGTAAGCGCGAACGATCATCGCCGCCATCTCCTGACGGGTAATCGAAGCGTTCGGCGCAAATTTCGCGCCGCCTGCCCCTTGCACGATGCCCGCCCGCACCGCCAGAGCAACGTCATGCGCGTACCATGCGTTCGGATTCACGTCGGCAAAGTCGACCGTTGCCGCTTCCCGAAGATCCAGCAGGCGAACGAGCAGCGTCGTAAATTCGGAACGCGTAATCGAACGGGCAGGCTCGAACGAATCGAGCGATACGCCCGTAATCAGCTGTCTGGCCGCGAGCTGCTTCACTTGCCCGCTTGCCCAGTGCGAATCGGGCAAATCCGCGAATTGCTTCTCGTATGCGAGAACCGCGTATCGGCCCGGCTCGCGCACGTCTGCCGCCAGCTTGCCGTCGCCGTTCACTCCGCCGACGTACTTCAGCTTGCCGTCCGCTTCGATCCGGTAAATTCCGACCAAGCTTCCGTCGATAACGGCAGGCAGCAAGAGGGACAGCGGCTCTTCAAACTCGCCCAAATCCGCCGATGCGCCGCTCGACCGCGTCAGGCTCAGCGTAAATCCGACTGCTCCTCCGGCCGTTCGGATGGACGCTCCGGTGCGCTTCCGCTCCGCGGCCAGCAGCGCGTTAAGCTCGCCTTCCTGCACCGCATTCGTCCGCAGCACGATGCTGCCTCCCTGCGCGGAGTCGTCTTCCGCAAGCTTCTGCCACAACTTGAGCAATGACGCCGGAACGTCGATTCCGATGCCGTTCGTTTCTATCGCCAGAGCGTTGTCCGCGAGCCACTCGGCGGCATTGCCCGGCAAAACCAGTTCGGAGACCGGCTTGTCGAAGCTCAGCTTGACCTGTCCGTTAACCGCAGCCTCTTGCTGAAGCCTCTCTCCGGTAATTTCCACCCGCTCCGGCAACGGTTCGGGGGTAATCGGAGGAGAAGGAGGAGTAACTGGAGAAGGATTTGTCCTGCCCTCGCTGCCACTTCCGTCACCGTTGCCGTTCCCGCCACCATTGCCATTGCCATTGCCATTGCCATTGCCGTTACCACTACCATTTCCATTACCGTTACCATTGCCGTTGCCTTCGCCCGGTCCCTCTGCACTCTGCTTAACCGTCAGCGTAAAAGATGCCGACTTGCTCGCATAAGCCGCGGATATAATCGTCGTCCCGGCAACATGGGCGCGAACAGTGCCGTCCGCGTCTACGGCGGCGACCGTCTCGTCGCTGCTCTCGTATTGAACGCCCGCCGTTACAAGCAGACGAGAATCGTTGCTGTACAGCGCCTCCGTACGGATGGACGCGGTAGCGCCCGCGAGCAATGACTCAGGGGCCGAGACGACTAGACCCTCAAGCGTCGGCGCGTCCGGCTTTAATGTAATTTCCAAATAGGACTTGTAGATACCGTTCTCGTTTTCCTTGCTTCGGATATCGGCAGACAGGTCCGTCGTCAGCTCCTTCAGCGAGACGCTGAAGACCCGATTCGGTCCCGTCAAGGAACGGGCCACGTCCGACACGTCGAACGATCTCCACTGAAGCTGGTTGGAGAACAGGATTTTGTCCATCAATGCTCCCGCCGCGGGCTTCGTATTCCATGTCACCGCGCTCTCGGACCAATCGTCGGCAATCCGAAAAGCTCCGATCTCCGCCGTTCCTGTACGGCTGTCGTTAATTCTGCTGTACACGAACAGCTTGGCCGAGTCGATCTCCGCGCCGGCTTCCAATTCGTTCAGATCGAATTTCAGCAGCACCTCGCGCAAGTAATTGCCGGTTCCGTTTTTGATATTCAAATACCCGACCGAGCCGAAGTTGGTCGAAGCGCTGCTTCCGGCGTTGACATAGGCATCCTCGGCAACGGGTATGACGATCGGCTGCTCGAACTCCACCGTGCGGTTCGGGTCGAAGCGCAGCTTGATCGCATAGGTTTGCCCCATGCCGCCCTGCGTGTCGATCTCCAACCGGAGATAGGGCATCGTCTGCAGCACCCGAACTCTCGAATCCGCTGAGATCGTCTCTCCGGCCACCTTGGCGAGATCAACGACGACCTTGTTCGCCTTCCAGGTCGGATCGGACACCGCTACCGTCAACTCCGTTCCCTGCTCGCGTACTTGGACGGAAGCCGGACGATCCGTTCTCACGCCTGCTGCCGCGGTGCCTTCCCAGAAGTTGTAGGAGCTTAAGCCCAGCTTCTTCTCTTTAACGGCATGCACCTGGTTCGTCTGGCTGAGAATCTCGATATCGGGATTAACGCTGTAGCTCTCCGTCGCCGAAGCATCCTGATTGGGCAGCAGAACGTAAGCGTAATCGCCGTTGTCCGGCGCCGTTCCGTGCCCGAAGGCCAGGCTCAAATAATTTCTCGTCACTTCGTCGGCGCTCTCGCCCGAATTGATCGCCTTCCACGAGCCTGTTCTCGCTTCCCGCAAGGCGGAAATCGCCGGACTGTGCGGGAAGTAGTAGCCGATCCGCTCACCCGGAACGTTCCCTGCCAGATGCGCCCACCGAACGTCGCTCAACGTCGCCTGCCAGCCAAGCTGGCTCGGCTGCGCTTCGCCGTTGACGAGCAGGACGTTATCGCCGGCATCGTTGATCTGGCGATTCTCCACGATCGTCTCCACGTTGCGCTGGTCGGGGCTTGCAATGCCCGAACCCAGCGCAACGATCTCGTCGTCGAACATGAACCAGGACTTTTTCGCTTTCAGATTGCTTCCCGTGCTCTTGCTCAGGGACATATCCAGACCTGCCGAACCGTACAGCCCGTCGATCGACGAGCCGCCGACCCAATCGCTGCCGTTATAGAAGGAACCCCAAGCCGCCGGCGCTTTCGCATAGCCGTCCGTCGTCGTCCCCGGCAAACGGAAGCTGTTCACCGTCGGCCAGTATTGGTTGCTGAACTGCTTCAGATCGTCAGTGTACAAGCTTGTCATTCCGATGCCGGTGTACCAGCCTTTGGCATTTTCTCCATTGCCGAACTCGAAAGCCGAGATCCGGTCGGAGAACATGCTGATGCCGAAGCCGAAGCCTTCCCGCAGATGCGCGACACGGTCCATCGCCGAAAATTGCTGATGCTTCACAAGCGGTCCTCGCGGCGTAACGACGGGGTCCGTCGCGATGCTCTTGAGCACGTTAATATCGTACAGGGACAGGCCGCGATAATACGATTCGAAGCTGGTATCCGCGGCAATCCATTCCTTGATCTTGCTTTTCATGCTTGCCGCATAAGGCTCGGGAGCTCCCTGCGTCAATCTTCCTATCATGCGAATAATGCCCCGTCCCGTCAGATGGTCGGAATCCCGCGAGCGCGAAATGCTGCGCCCTCTGACCGAATCCATAATCGCCCCTTTGTAGATCAACGGTTCGAAGACGTTCTCCACCCACCGGTACACATTTTCCACGTTCGGGTCCGTTATCTCCCACGGCGAACCGCTGTACAAGTAGAGCAAATCCGATACCCGCCCCAGCAGAACGGAACCGTAGCCTCCGGTATAAGCGTTGTTGCTGTGCTGGATCAACGAGCCGTCTCGGTAAATGCCGTCGCCCGAGCTCGCATACTGGAACTCGCCCGAGATGGAGCCTCTGGCCAGGTCGACTCTCGCGGAATTATCGCCCAACACCCCGGACAGCGTGACGACGAGAGCTTTGTCCAGCAGATTGGCGCCGGTCTCAACGACGCTTGCGTTCTGCACCCGTTTGCGAGGATCGGGCACAAACCGGTCTATCGTCTGCAAGTATTGGCTGCGCTTGGCTTCGGGCAGCTCGTCGTACAGCAGCACAAGGACGTTGGCAAGCGCTTGGGGCGCGCCTATCTCCCAATCCCACCAATTGTCGCTGATCGACTTGCCCGGATGATACTGATATTGATGCATCCATTCCAGCGCTTTCAGCGCGTCGCTCAGCAGTTCGGCATTGCCGTAGTAAGCCGAATGAGGGTTCGAATACGCCGCCGCCATGTCGACAATTCGGCCGTAAGCGCTCGAAATGTTGGCCGACTTCGTATTCGTCTTCGTAATGACGCCCGCGAACAAGGCGGTCGGATCGGCCTCCTTGCTGAGCAAGTCCCAGCTTCCCGTCTGCTCGGCATTCGAGACTTTGGCATTGAGCAGCTCGATCTCCAGTTGAATGTCGGGATCGCCGACCTGGATTTCCTGCCCTCCCAGCAGCAGGTCGCGCCATTTCGCGCGCAATGCGGCATAGCCGTCCAGCATCTCGGACGATTCGATCATCACTGTGCTCTGTGCCGCGAACAGCCCATCCGTGGTAGCTGCGCGAATGACAGCGGTTCCAATATCGTGAGCCGTAACCGTGCCCTGCTGATCAACGGTCGCCACGCCCGGATTCAAGGAGCTCCACGTCAACTCGTAACCGGAGCTGTCCGCGGGCAGCACTCGGGGAACCAGCGTAAAGCTGTCGTCCTTGCGCAGCTTGACCGTCGCCGGCTCCAACGCAAGGCTGGTCATGCCGTCCCATTCCTGAAGCGTAATATCGTCAAACCATGCCGTTCCCGTGCCCGTTTCGAAGAACGGCTCCAAGCGGATGTAACGGGTCGATTGCGGCGCGTTCAGAATCATCTCCCGATACGTCCAGTCGTTCGTTCCGGTCAGTTTGCTGAGACTGGGACCGTCCCCGATTTTCACGTTCGATCCGTCCTTGGAGATCAGCGTCTCCCAGTACTGGGTTCTGATGAATACGCCCTGGTTGGCGGCAACGTCCTCTGTCTTGATCCAGGCTCCCAGCTTAAACGTCCTTCCTCCGGCAGGCACCTGGTCCACCGTCACGTCCTGGCTTAATCCGGTTCTGGCCGTGGCCGGGTGCTTGACTTCGACCGAGCTGCCGCCGGAACGGTACACAGCGTCCGTCACCGATACGAGCCCGCCGGCGGTAGCCTTCCATACTCCCCAGCCGTCGGCTCCCGCTCCGTTCACCCAATCCGCTTGGCCGGTTTTCACCGTTTCGAAGCCGCCGTTATACGCCAGATTCGAGGAAGCTGCCCGAACGCTCGGCTGGGCAGCCGGCGCTGCCGCAGAAATCAGCTGAACCGCCATCGATATCGCCAGCACCCTGCTCACACCTCTTAAAAGCGCTTTCAAGAACATCACCTCTGGATAAATTGGATTGAATCATGCCTGGAGTAAAAAAGAGGCTGTCCCAATAAGCCAGGGCAACCCAAATGATCAGAAAAGAATGGGGATATATCTCCATGTTCAGGAATCGATCATTTGATGTTGTTATCCTCTAGTGGCTTATGGGACGGCCCCTCGCTGCTATTAACGCTGTTGGAAGCGGTCGAAAGCGGCTTGCTGAATTTCAATCGCACGATCGATGCCCATTTTCTTGAATTGCTCCAGCGCTTTGTCGAAGCTGTCGATTTGGGAGGAGCCCATGATAATCTTCGTCACGACTTCCTCGCGGTACGTGTTGACGTCGGTCATGATTTTCGCGTATTCGGAAGCTTCGTCCGGCGTCATCGCGATCGGCGGAATGAGCACGGAAGCCGCGTTGCCCGCGAATTGGGCGAATACTTTGACCGCTTCCTTCTGCGCGTCCAGCGCATAGTATTGGTCGTTGTAACGGTCGTCGTCCGGTCCCGGGAACGGATAGTTGGCGATAAAATGTTTGCCCATCGCTTGGCCGATCGGCAGCTTGTCCGGGTTGGCCATGATCAAGTCGGTATATTTCGGCTGTCCGTCCACCAGCGTGTAGGTTTTGCCTTCGATGCCGAAGTTTTTGAGCATTGCGCCTTCTTCGCTGAACAGGTAATCCAGCGCCTTGACCGTCTCGGCCGGATTTTTGTTCGTGCTGGAGATGAGCGCTCCCGTGTTGCTGTAATCCCAGCCCGTCTCGGTGAAGCGCGGCTCGTCGCCTTTGTTGAGCACCGGATATTGCACGCCGGCCAGCATCGCGCTCGGGTTGCTCTCCTGCAGGGCAGGCAGCCATGCGCCCAAGCTTCCTCCGATATATCCGAACGTAGCGGCCGCTTTGCCGGACGTCATCTTCGCTTCCTTGGCGCTGTTGTCGTTGGAAGCGTAATCCGGATCGATCAAGCCGTCCTTGTACCACTGCTGCATGCGAGTCAGGTAGTCCTTAAACGCAGGCTGCTGCGGACCGTACAACACTTTGCTGCCGTCGAGATAGAAATCTTTGCCGATGCCGTACGCTCCGAGGAAGTCCATCGAATCCTTGGAACCGAGCAGCGTCGTCTTCTCCGAAGTGTACGGGAAGATGCCTTTCTTCTCTTTAATCGTGCGCAGCACGTTTTCCCACTCGTCGATCGTCTCCGGCATCGCCAGCCCCAGCTCGTCGAGCCAGTCTTTACGGATCATCTGGCCGGAGAACGTCTTGTATTTGCCGTGATCGCCGACCTTCAGGTTCGGGAACACGTAGATGTCGCCGTTGTCGGACTTGATCTGCTTGGCGATCAGCGGGTTCTCGTCCAAAATTTTCTTCAAGTTCGGCGCGTGCTGATCGATCAGTTCGTTCAGCTTAATGATGGTTCCGTCTTGGAACAGCTTGGCCGGTCCGCCTTGGAAGTTGCCCATGTTCCAGATGATGACGTCCGGATATTCGCCGGAAGCGATCATGACGCCGAATTGCTGTTGGGCGTCGGCGCTGGTGCCGGTCGGATGCTCAAATTTGAATTTGACGTTCGTCTTCTTCTCCCACTCTTGAACCATCTCCACATCGCTTAAGCTCTGCACGACCGCTTGGGCGTTAGGGTTAAGCGGATGCCATACTTTCAAATTAACGGGCGCCGCCGAAGCGCCTCCGGAGCTTTGCGCTTCACCGGATTGGGACGGCGTGCCGCTCGCGGAGCCGTTGGAGTTGTTGCTGCTCTTGGAGCAAGCCGTGGCTACGGCTCCGAATGTAAGTACGATAGCGAGCAGAAGCGCGAATTTGGAGAAAGCCTTCTTCTTCATCTGTTACTCCCCTTTTAAGTTGAGTTGGATGTTCCGGCATGACCGCTGCACGTTGCAGGGCGGCCTGCGGTTCATCTGCTTTTCATGGTATAGGGGACCCGGGGATCGTGTATATTCGCAACTCTTGAAGCCGTATTCAAATCTAGACAAATCGCGACTAACCATTCTTTACGGGGTTCATTTATCTTTGGAAAGCCTTGAGGAAAGCCCTGTGGAATGCCTTTGTCCGAATAAGAGTCTATCACAAAACTCGGGTCTCGCAGCTGGTGAAAAGAAACAGAGCGCCATCCAATATATGGACGACGCTCCGCCGGTTAGTGTCGAGGGCTTTTCTGAATGACCTGCACCGCTTTCGTCAGTTCGCGCAAAATGTCGGACTGCAGCTGCGGCTCCTGGTAGATCGCTTTGATATAAGCTTCGCCGGCTTGTCCGGACGTATAACGCGGCGGCAGATGATTCAGCGCCAGCAAGACGATGTCCATCTGGCATTGCCCGCAGTTGCACTTCAGAATGCCCGCTTTGACGTAATGCTCGTCGAACAAGCCGCTGACGATCGGTTCCATCGCATTAAAAACGGATAGTTCCCGGGAAAAGAACATAAGTACACTCCCCACTTGCTTCCTTCCGATACATGCCGTTCGGACCGGAAGCGATATCTCTCTGTTATCTTTATATATCGGCTTCATGCTTGTGTAACTATAGATGGAATTATTGGGCGGTATACGCCTTTATGCAGGATTGGCAAATGCAGGCTTTATTCCGCGTCCCCTCCGGCAGCAGGTCGAACAAAGTCGGAGGAAACTTCTCGCCGACGCACCAGCAGGAACCGGACGGCGCGTTCGCGACGCTGCCGCAACCGTTGCCGCGGCCGCACAGCGGGCATCTGCCCGGATCGATCGTCTTCCCGTTATCCGCTCCCATCGCCGCGCGCCTCCTCCTGCTTCCATCTCCCATTGTAGCAAAAAAGACCGCTCCCGCAACAGCGAGGAACGGCCTTGCCATTAGATTCTGGCTTTCAGGAATTGCACCGCGGCGGCGATGTCCGCCTCCGGATTCTTGCCGACCTCGCGCTCGATCGTCAAATATCCGCCGTAGCCGATGTCGCGAAGCGCCTTCAGGTAGGCGCCCCAATCTACTCCGCCTTCTCCGAGCGGAACTTCGCGGAACGCGTCTCCCGATTCGGCGTCCTGGGCGATCTTCTCATGGTCGAGCGGTTCGAAGCCCAGCGCTCCGTAGACCAAGCGCGGATCGACCTCGCGCAGCCGGATGCCGTCCTTCGCGTGCGTGTGCACGATGTAATCGCGAAGATTGTACACGCCTTGCGCCGGATCGTCGCCGGTCACCATGACCATGTTCGCCGGGTCGAAGTTGACGGAGACGCCTTTGGAGCTCAGTCCGTCCAGGAAGCTCTTCAGATGCGCCGAAGTTTCCGGACCGGTCTCGATCGCGAAATACGCGTTCATGCTCGTCGCGTACCGGCTCAGCTCGTCGCACGCCAGATGCATCGCTTCGTACACTTCGCTGTTCTTGTCGTCCGGCACGATGCCGATATGCGTCGTGACGACGTTCGTGCCAAGCTCTACGGCAAGATCGAGAATACGCTTGGACTTCTCGACTTTGGCCGGGTTGGCCAGCTTATCCTGGAAGCCGTGGCCGCCCAGATCGCCGACGAGCGCGGAAATTTCCAAGCCAAGCGATTCGATGTACGATTTCCATTCCTTGCGGGCCGCGGAAGACAGGTTGGCCGGGTCCATCTCGCCGGATACGGCATAGATTTGCACGCCGTCCGCTCCTACGCCTTTCGCCTTTACCAAGCCTTCGCGAACGCCGACTCTGAAGCTGTCGACGATGACACCGATTTTCCAAGGGGTTACGATTCCGGACATTCCTTACCACTCCCTGTTTAGATTTCGTTCCAGATTCTCCTCGCGTTGTCCAAAGCGATCTTCGTCGCCTGCACGCAAGGCTCCATGCCTTCGAATTCGATGGACAAGTAGCCGGCGAAGCCCGATTCCTTGACGATGCGCAGCGCTTCTCGGGTATCGAGATCCCCGTGACCGGCGATCGCGCCCCGCAGATAAGCTCCGTTCGCCGATCTGAACCAGCCGTCTCCAGGGTTCTCCGTTGCCGGCCGGATGTAGAAGTCTTTGACGTGTACGATAGACGCCAGCTTGGCGTTGTTGCGCACGCCGACCAGCGGATTCTCGTCGACGCAGACGAAGTTGCCGATATCCAGCGTCGTACGGAAGTTGCTCCGCTCGACTTCGTTTACGATCGCTTGCACTCTGTCGCTCGCTTGCACGTAATAGCCGTGGTTTTCGATGCTGGTCGTGATGCCGTATTGCGCCGCATAATCGGCAATCCGGCGGCAAGCTTCAACCAGCTTGGGGAAGTCCTTCATGAATTGACGGATGGACCGATCCTCGGAGTTCGCCACGTCATGGCGCATCAGCTTGACGCCCAGCGCGGCGGCGACATCCACTTCGCGCTTGACGCGCGCGATCTCCCGCTCGAACGACTCGTCGTCCAGGCCCGCGAAGTTCGCGCCGATCGCGTAATTGGAAATCTCGATGCCCGCTTCCGCCGCCTTGGCGCGGATCGCCTCGACCAGAGCGGAATCGGCGGTCAAGTCGACGCCAAGAGGCACGATCTCGACATGTTCGCCGCCCAGCTCGGCCACCTTGCCGACGACGTCGACGTAGTCCAGCTCACCTCTCTCTACCGCTTGCCACAAGCTGTAAGAGCTGATCCCGAGCTTCATAGACGAACCTCCTCGCCCTTAGCCGCGGATTCGTAAATTCCGCACAGAATCTTCATAATTTCCACGCCGTCCTCGACCGGGCTGATCTGCTCCGTTCCGTTCAGGATGCAGTCGACGAAATGGTCGACCTCGTTCTGGAACGCCGGATCGCCGGAAAATCCGGCCGTGCTGTCGGTCTGAGGCTGGATATTCAAAATCGTGTCATGCTTCTCGGTCACGATCACTACCTCGGGATCGATCTCGAAGCTGCCTTTATCTCCGTACAGACGGACCATGCCTTCGTCTTTTTTCGCATGCAGCGAGTAGCTGACGTCGACCATGATGGACGCGCCGTTCTCGAAACGGATAATCGCGCTCGCCAAATCTTCGACCGTGTTTTTCGAAGCGTCGTAGTCGGCCGCTTTATAGAAAGAAAGATGCTTGACGTTGGAGCGGTTGCCCAGCTTCTTGTACGTGTTCGCGCTGACGGCCGTCGCTTTGGGCTTGCCCATCAAGTACCAGCACAAGTCGATGACGTGAACGCCGATGTCGATAAGCGGGCCTCCGCCGGAGCGCTCGACGTCCGCGAACCAGCCGCCCGGATTGCCGAGACGGCGAAGCGTCGACGCTTTGGCGTAATATAGCTCTCCGAACTCGCCCTGATCGGCGAATTCGCGCAGCATCTTCACGTTCGGATCGTATCTGCGCACGTAGCCGACCTGCAGCAGCTTGCCGGTCTCGCGCACCGCTTTCTCCACTTCGTAAGCCTCTTCCATCGTGCGGCAGAGCGGCTTCTCCACGAGCACGTGCTTGCCCGCCCGCAAGGCGGCGATGCTGATCGGCGCATGCGTATTGTTCCAAGTGCAGACGCTCACGGCGTCGATGTCCGCGTCCGCGAGCAGCTCGCGGTAATCCGAGTAAACCTTGTCCGCTCCGTACTTATCCGCCACTTGACGCGCTCTGGCTTCGTTCACGTCGCAGATCGCGACGATCTTCGCGTCCGGATTGCGCGCATACGAATTCAAATGCATCTCCGAAATCGATCCCGTACCGATGACGCCAATTCGAACTTTTTGCATCTGTCCAGCACTCCCTATGCTCACATTTGTTCTCAATTCGTATTATAATGGGATGAAGGGCCGATGCCATGCAAAAGCATGCTCATTATTTGCACGATTGTGCGGTTTTGGAGGGATCTCTTGGACAAACATGCCGCTTTTAAGGAACCGATGCCGATGCCGAATCCGTCCTTTCCCATTAAAGTCCACCCCCCTCTCTCCTCTAAAGTTGTCAGCGGTCAGACGCTGTTCGTTCACCATTGGCACGAACATATGGAATTTCTATTTTTCGTATCGGGCAGCGCGGTTATTGAATGCGGTTCCAGTCCGGTGTCCTGCCGGAGCGGCGATCTGTGCGTCGTGAACAGCAACGAGCTGCATTACGGGTTCAGCACTTCGGACGATTTATCCTATTATGCGATGATCGTCGACATCTCTTTGCTGCACAGCCATGCGATGGACGCCGTGGAGACGAAGTTCATTACGCCGATTATCCGCAACCGGATTTTGTTCCAGAATCTGGTCTCGGGCGACGAGGAGATGAACCGCTGCATGCAGTCTATCATTCAGGAATTGCAGCGGCAGGAGCTCGGATACGAGTTGTCCGTCAAATCCCACCTTTACCGGATGCTTTCCCTGCTCGTACGCAAATACGTCGCCACGACAACCGAGCTGGACGAGTACCGCAACCGGCTCAAGGAGCTCGAGCGGCTCGCCCCCGTGTTCGCTTACATCGACGATCACTACAAGGAGAAGCTGTCCGTCGAGCAGCTGGCGGACATCGCGGGACTGAGCCGGTACCACTTCAGCCGGCTGTTCAAGCAGGTGACGGACAAGTCTCTGATCGAATACGTCAACCTGATCCGGATCAACAAGGCCGAAAACATGCTGCGAAGCAAAAACATGAATATTTCGGAGATCGCGATGGAGACGGGGTTCAGCGATATTTATTATTTCAGCCGGACGTTCAAGAAGCTGAAGAAGATGTCGCCGACGGAGTGGAAGAACGGCGCCCTCTAGAAGGCCGGCCGCCTTCGGCCGGCTCTCTTCGGTCAGTCCCCTTCGGCCAGCTCGCCTTCCAACTGCCGCTTCCATTCCTCCAGCTTCCGGACGGACGAATCGTCCCCGGATTCGCGCAGATACCGCAGCAATCGTTCGTACACGCTGCCTCTATAAGGGTCCAGCTCGAGAAGCTTCCATAGCAGCCGTTCCCGGACAGGGCCGTCCGTCTCGTCCGCGAGCCGGGCCAGATGGCGGATGTACGCCGTCCGCAGCTCGATTCGTCTGCCGTCCGCCCAATCGTAATGCTCGGTTTCCAAGTAATCTCCCCGGTAGAGCGCCAACAGCTCGTCCGCTTCCTCGACGCCTCCGCGCCGCATAAGGGCGTTCAGCCGCTCCACGTCGCTGTCCACATGATCCGCGTGCATCCAGTAACGCTCGTCCCCGAATGCCACCGTATCCGCAAAGCCTCCCGCTCTCAGCATGTTGCGCACGTTGTACAGGGTCGTATGGAACAACGCTTTGGCGCGTTCGGAGTCGATCTCCGGCCAGAGATGATCGAGAATATGGTAACGGTAGACCGGCTCTCCGCCGTGGCTCCACAAATAGGCGAACAGCTCTTTCGTCTTCCGGGTCCGCCACGTGACAAGCCGCCCGTCTCCGTCGTACAGCTCCAAGCTTCCCATCGCCTTCAAGTTCAGCCTCTGCCTTGAAGCCGGCTTGTCGGCCGGCGGTTCGCCCGCGTCCGTTCTTGCCGGAGCGGCTCTTCTCGCCGCTCTCTCCCGCAGCGATTCGTACCGTTCGATCGTCTTGCGCAGCCGGTCTTTCGCGACGGGCTTAAGCAAGTATCCGATCGCGCTCTTGTCGAACGCCTCCAGCGCGTATTGGTGATAAGCGGTCACGAATACGATCTCCGCGTCGGGACACCGCGCGCCAAGCAGTTCTCCGGCCACGAGTCCGTTCGTTCCCGGCATCTCGATATCCAGGAAGATCAGATCCGGCTGCAGCTTCTCCGCTTGCTCCACCGCCTCCGACACCATCCTGAACTTCGCGACGACCTCCACGCCTCCGATCTCCTGCAGCAAAATTTCCAGAACGTCGAGGGCGATCTCTTCGTCATCTATTAGCAGCGCTCTTAACATGGATTCCCTCCGGTATATGAAGCTTGACTTGCGTGCCGTGCCCGATCAGGCTGCGATACTCCAGCTTGCCTCTGTACAGCATCTGCAGCCGCCGGTTCACGTTGCGAATGCCGACTCCTCCGGTCCGGCCTTTGTCCAAGGCGTCCAGCGTTTCCTCGTCCATGCCGATGCCGTCGTCCTCCACCACGATCTCGATGCCTCCGTCCCCGCGGCTTACGATAATGTCCAGAGCGCCTCCCTCGGGCTTCGGTCCTATTCCGTGGCGCACGGCGTTCTCCACGATCGGCTGCAGCGTAAGCGGGGGGAGCATGCATCGTATTCCCTCTTCGATCCGGTAACGAACCTGCAGCCTGTCGCCGAAACGAAGCTGTTCGATGGCGAGATACGCTTTAACCAGCTCCAACTCCCGCTCCAGATCCACCCGTTCTCCCTGGAAGACGAAGGTGAACTTCGCCCGCAGATAGGTCGTCAGATGATGAATCGTTTCCCTGAGCTTGTCTACGTCTTTATAGCTGAGCCCTACGAGCGCGTTCATGCTGTTGTACAGAAAATGCGGAGTGATCTGCGCCTGCAGGAAATCCATCTCCCTGCGCACGGCTTGCTCGGAAGAGTTCTTCATCGCGAGCAGCGACTGCGCTCTCGCCTTCAGCTCCGCAAGCTCGAACGGCTTCTGCAAAATGTCGTTCGCTCCTGCGGCGAACGACGCCACCGTATCCCCCGTCTGCCCCGATGCCGTAAGCATCAGCACCGGAAGCTCGGCCAGGCCGTGCAGCGTGCGGATTTCCCGGCATACGTCGAGGCCGGAGATGCCCGGCATCATCAAGTCCAGCAGCACCAAGTCGGGTTTCGGATGCCGCAGCAGCGCCGCAAGCGCTTCCGCTCCTCCGCCGACCGCCGTGTAGCCGCAGCCTATCGCGGACGCCGCGTGGATCAGAATTTTCAGATTGGAAGGCTCGTCGTCCACGATCAGCACGTGGAACTTGTGTCCCGGCTCGTGATACGTCGTTCCGGCCAGCGCAGGAAACGCGTGCTCCTCCATTTCGGCGGCGGCAGCGACTTCTTCCGACTCGGCATCGATCGGCAGCGTAAACGTGAACCGCGAGCCGATTCCGACCTCCGATTCGACCTCTAACCGCCCTCCCTGTAATTCCACCAATTGCTTGGAGATGCTCAGCCCGAGTCCCAGGCCGGAATTCGCGGCTTGCCCCTCCTCGTCCTCGTACTGCACGAAGGCTTGGAACAGTCCGGCCAGCGCTTCCTCGGGAATGCCCTTCCCCGTATCAGTCACGGATACGGCCAGCTCCCCGCTCTGACGTTCCGCCGTCACCTGCACCGTACCCTGTTTCGTATTTTTCAGGCCGTTTTCTATCAAATTGTGCAAAATCTGCCTGAGCCGGTTCTCGTCCGCCCTCACGAGCGGAAGCGCAGCAGGCAGCGCGTTGACGAGCTTCACCTCCCGGTTCGCCGAAGCGATCGAGAGCGTCTCGATGACGAACCTCACCGACATCGCCACGTCTACCGAAGTCGGCTGTATCGTCAGTTGACCATGGCGAATCCGGTTCAGGTCCATAATATCGTGCACCAAGCCCGAGAGCCGTCGCCCGAGCAAGTGCAGCATGTGGATGTTCTCGCGCTGTTCGCCTTGCAGCGGAGACTGCCGATCGTCCAGCAGCGCCTGCGACAAATTCACGATTCCGTGAAGGGGCGTGCGCAGCTCATGGGACGTCTTGGCTAGAAACTCGTCTTTCTGACGGTCGTATTGCAGGAGCTGGGCGGCCAGCCGCTCGCTCTTCCGGAAGGCGCTCTGCATCCGGTCCGACATGAGGAACGCTTGCGAGAACACGAGCAGCATAGGCGTAACGATCATGAAATACGGGTTGTCCAACGCCAGCTTATAGCGGGTCTGCCCGTAAATCCAAGTAACGATCAGGAAAAAGCAGCCCATCAGCATGTAATAGCTGTCGTGCGGGCTTCGGCGATGGCTGCGGAAAATCGCGTAGAAAATCAGAACGAAGGCGGTGATCTGCAGCACGATTCCCACCCACCAGAACCAGAGCAGGTAGCGGCTGGGAGCGAGCATGAACATGGCCAGATATACGAAGCCGTACTTGCACAGCCATAGAAACAGGGAGTTGTTCTTCTCCCCCAGATAGCGGTACACGTACAGACCGAACAGCACGAACGTAAGGTACGCGAACAGGAAAATCAGCTTTTGCAGCCAAGCGAAGGGAATGTCCGGCACGAGCGCGGTGGCCAGAATCTCGTCGTCTATCGAGAAGAACAGGCCCGTCGACAAACAGAAGAAACAGAAGTGCATCAGATGCCGCTCTTGGCGCCACTGCTTGAACATGCCGGCGTAGTACAGACCGAACACGAGCATCGTCGTCACGAGAATCATGTTCGCCAGACGAGATTGGTCCCGCCGCTTCATCACGTCCTCGGTCATCCCGAATTCGGGCGCCTGCACCAGCCCCCCTTCCATGAATCGGAAGCTGGCCACTTGAATGATGATCTCCACCGTTCCGTCCCGCGACGGCGCGGTTCCGAAGAAAGGAAAGTTGCTGGGCACGAACTCCCCCTCGCTCAGCGCCGTGCGTCCATTGCCGCCCAGGTCCTCCCCGTTCATGAAGATCCGGCTCGACATGCGGATCTTCTTCGCGCGCAGGCTGAACGAATCCGGCTCGCCTACGCGGACGATCAGACGGTATGTACCCGCTCCGTAGCCGTTGCTGCCGTCCGCGTCCGAGCCGAGCACTCCCTGCCAGTTCCCCGGCACGCTGACGAACGTACTTTGCTCCTTCAGGAGCGAGGAGCCTTCTCCGCGAAAATCTTCCGGAGCGAGCAGCATCCCCTCGTAGAACTCCCATTCTCCGCGCAGCGGAATCATCCCTCGTTCGCCGTAGTTCCAGCGGGACGAATCCAGCACTCCGCCTTTCGCCTCGGGATATTCGGCCATCGGATTCAGCCAGCTGAACATATTAATGAAGGTAATGATCAGGAATAAGAGGATCGTTCCGAGCAGAATCGACAGTTGTTTGTTCATGCCTCCATCATATAACAATCGCGGTGCGGATTCGATCCTCTTTTTTGCGCGTTGCGGGGTCGATTTTACTCCTATGGGGATGAGTACTATACTTAATTAAGTAGAGATGCGCGGTTATCGTCGTGAAGCCGGAAAGAGAGGAAACGGAGATGTCTCGTAAAATATTGGTCATGACCGCCGTCGAGGCGGAAAAAGAAGCGGTGCTGAGAGGACTGCGCGGAATTCCGGACAGCGAGGTAAGAGTCGCCGGCGTCGGACCCGCGGCCGCGGCCGCGAGCACGGTGTTGGCGCTGGCCCGAAGCGGCGCGGAATACGGACTCGTCGTCAGCGCCGGCATCGCGGGAGGCTTCCCAGGCGTCGCGTCGGTCGGCTCGATCGTCGTCGCCAGCGAGTCGGTCGCAGCTGACTTGGGCGCGGAGACGCCGGAAGGCTTCGCCGGGGTGGACAAGCTCGGCTTCGGCGCGAACCGGCTGGAAGCCGACCCCGCAATCGCTTCGCGGCTTGCGGAAGCGCTTCGGAACGCGGGGATTCCGGTGCATTGCGGCCCCGTGCTGACGCTGTCGACGGTGACGGGCACCGCCGCCACCGCGGAAGCGCTGGCCCTAAGAGTGCCGGGAGCGGCCGCCGAAGCGATGGAAGGCTACGGAGTCGCCGAAGCGGCGAGCCGTTACGGCATTCCCTTCCTGGAAATACGCGCGATCTCCAACGCGGTCGGACCGCGCGACAGGGCCGCCTGGCGAATCGGCGACGCCCTTGCCGCGCTGGAAGCGGCCAGCATACATCTGACGGAGGTGTTGTCCTCATGAGAATCGCTTATTCGCCCTGTCCCAACGACACGTTCGTCTTTCATGCGCTCGTGCACGGCCTCGTCCCCGGTGCGCCGGAGTTCGAAGTCACCTACGCCGACATTGACATCACGAACACGCTTGCCGCAAGCTCCAACGAGCTCGACATTATGAAAATCTCCTACGCGGCCCTGCCGTGGGTGTTGCCCGAATATAAACTGGTGCCGTGCGGCGGTGCGTTAGGAAGAGGCTGCGGGCCGCTCGTGCTTCGCCTCGGCTCGGACGCCTCGGAGTCTGCCGACGCCGCGGCCCTGTCCGGCAAACGAGTAGCCGTCCCCAGCGAGCGTTCCACGGCTTATCTGCTGTTCCGGCTCTGGGCGGCGCGCAACGTGCCGGGAGGCGTCGGCGAGATCGTCGTCATGCCGTTCCACGAAATCATGCCCGCCGTTCGCGACGGCCGGATCGACGCCGGGCTCGTCATTCATGAAGCGCGATTCACGTACCGGAACTACGGCCTGTCCCAAGTCGTCGACCTGGGCAACTGGTGGGAAAGCGATACCGGCCTGCCGATCCCGCTCGGCGCGATCATCGCCCGCCGCTCGCTCGACCTGGAGCGGATTCGCGAATGGATTCAGGCTTCCGTCGCCTATGCATGGCAGCACCCGGAAGCTTCGGAGAACTACGTGATGGAGCACGCGCAGGAAATGGACCCGCAAGTGGCTAAATCGCACATCGAGCTGTACGTCAACGAGTTCACCGCCAGTTTGGGCAACGACGGCTTCGCCGCCGTGACCACGCTGCTGGAGCGAGCGATCGCAGAAGGGCTCGTTCCGGCGATGGATCTGGCCGAGCTTCGTTCATAACGAATAGGGCGCGCAGCTCCCGAATCGCCTTTCGCGGGAGTAGCGCGCCCTTCCTATTTTTAAAAGAAGCTGTTGACCAGAAGTCCGGTCGTCGGGATTTGCAAATAGGATTCCATCGTCGCCTGGTAGGCGGCGAATTGCTGCAGAGCCATCATCGGCTTGTTCAGCAGCGCGCTGGCCGGAACGTCCCGGAAGCGCGAAGCTTCCTTCTCCAGGGCTCTGGCGATTCCGCCGACCGTCCGCGCCGACCGCTCGGGGTCCGCGCTCAGGCTGGCCTGGAACGCCTTCTCGTCCACCCGAAGCGTTCCGTCGCCGTTTCGGCGAATGCCGACCGTGCCGTAAGCCGTCTCGCTTGCCGTTTCTTCGAAGCTTTTGCGAATTAGCGGATTCAAGTAACCTGCGGCATCCTTCAATCGTCCGATCGTTTCATTATAGGTGTCGACCAGCTTGTTCGCCTGCTCCAGCGCCTTCTTCCCGTCAGCGCGCACGTCGACCGCTACGGCCTCGTTCGTCGTCCGCAGCAGCGTGGCCGTCGCTTTGCCCTTTTCCAGTTCGACGACGTTGGATTGGGAGGTCTGCGCGCCGCCGCCGTTCAACGAATACGAGGCGTTCGTCGCCGCGGACGTCGCTTCGGCGATGCCCGACCATGCCGCGGCATGGCCGCTCTCGTCCGTCACCGCGAAGGCGTTGTCCGTGCCCGTACGGTCGCCGGAGAGCTCCAATCTCGCCGTGCCGCCAGGTCCGTCCGTCACAAGCTTGGCGGTGACGCCCGCTCGGGCGCCGTTAATCGCGTCGCGTATTTTGTTTAATGCCTGTTCGTTCGTATCCGATGACAAAATCTCGCTCGTCACCGTCGCCTCCCGTCCGCCGATCGACAGCTTCAGGCGATGCACGCCGCTTTCCAGGCCGGTCTGGGCGCCGCGCTCCATCTCCGTGCCGGCGTTCTTCTGGGCGGACGCCAGAGAATGAACCTCCACCCGATACGTCCGGACCGATGCGCCGTTCCCCGCTTGGGCCGCGATCGCCGACGGATCGGAAATCCGCGCCTCCCTCGCTTGGAAAGGAGAGTCCGTCCTGCGGCCCAGCTCCTGTGCCGAATACTGAAGCTTGCGGGCCGACTCCAGGAAGTCGGCAATGCCCGTCGCGGCCTTCTTAACGAACTCCTCGTAAGGCGAAGGATAAGATCTCGTCCACATACCGGACGGTTGACGGTATCCGGCATGGTGAAATGGAGAATACATATAAGGGGAAACCGGATTGACGGCTTTGTTCAGGGGCGTCGCGGAATAGATCATTCCAATCCTCCTCCTTGGTCTATACCGATTCGAGTTTCATCTATCTTAACTATAACATCCGTCCTATTTTTGCACAATTATCCAGTTGACAGGGAATAGAAGCCGGCCGCGTGCGGGAACCTAATCTTTATGGAGGCATAGCGTAAATCGATCTATTTTATAGATCATTCCTATGCATAATAATGTCTATTTCCGAACATAAAAATGAATTAGAATGGTAACAGGTGCGCGCGTTACGTATTGGCACCCGTGTATGACTAACATGAATGCAGAGGGATGCACAATGTCAGTGGACAATGAAAAAATGCAAGAATTATGGCAGCAGTTTTTCGGCCCCAATCTTGGTTACGTCCAAGAGCAGTACGACATCTATCTTCAAGACGCGGAAGCGGTAAGCCCCCAGTACCGCGAGCTCTTCGCCCAATACGGCGCTCCTCCGCGCGTTGACGCCGCCTCGGCGTACCCGGCTAGCGCACCGCAGGGTTCCGGCGGATCGGCTTCGCTCGACGCCAACCTGCTCAAGAAAGCTATCGCAGCCGGTCAACTGGCTTGGAATATACGTTCGTTCGGCCACCTGGCCGCCGATATCGATCCGCTCGAACTCAGCCCGAAAGCTAACACGGAGATGATCGAGCCCGCTACTTACGGCCTTACCGAAGCCGATCTGAGACAGCTTCCTCCGGATTGCGTCTGGGAAGACGCTCCTTACCCGCTGAGCAACGCTTGGGAAGCCGTGCAGAAGCTGCTTCAAGTGTATACCGGCCCTATCGCTTTCGAATTCGGCCACGTCCACGTCGAAGAGGAACGGAAATGGCTCAACAAGCAAGCCGAGACGGTCATTCCGTCGACCAAGCTGCTTACTTCGGAGAAGGAATCTTTACTTAGAAAATTATATGAAGCGGAGCAGTTCGAAGATTTCCTTCAACGTACTTTCGTCGGGCAGAAACGGTTCTCGGCGGAAGGAATCGAAGCGCTCGTTCCGTTGACCGACGAGATCGTACACGAACTGACGAACGACGGCGCCCGCCACATCGCCATGGGAATGGCGCACCGCGGTCGCCTTAACGTGCTTGCGCACGTTCTGGGCAAGCCTTACGGCAATGTTTTCGCGGAATTTCACCATTCTCCGAACAAAAACCTTATCCCCTCCGAAGGCTCGATCGGCATCAACTACGGCTGGACGGGAGACGTCAAATACCATCTCGGGGCGAACCGCTCGATTTCTTCCGGCGAGACGGCGGAAACCCGCATCACGCTGGCGAACAATCCGAGCCACTTGGAATACGTCAACCCGGTCGTCGGCGGCTTTGCCCGCGCGGCGCAAGAAGACCGTTCGCAGCCGGGTTACCCGGTGCAAAATCTCGACCTCGCCGCTTCGATTCTTATACACGGAGACGCGGCGTTCATCGGCGAAGGCATCGTGGCCGAGACGCTGAACTTCAATAATATTAAAGGCTATACGTGCGGCGGGACGATTCATATTATCGCCAACAACCGGATCGGATTCACGACGGAGAGCCACGACTCCCGCTCGACGCATTACGCGAGCGACTTGGCCAAAGGCTTCGAAATCCCGATCGTTCACGTCAACGCCGACGATCCGGAAGCGGTCATCGCCGCCGCGCGCATGGCCAGCGAATACCGGACGCTGTTCAAGAAAGACTTCGTCATCGACTTGATCGGCTACCGCCGCTACGGCCACAACGAGACGGACGATCCGGAAACGACGCAGCCTCTTATTTATAAGAAGGTTAAAGCTCATCCGAACGTCGCCCGCCTGTACGCAGACAAGCTCGTTCGCGAAGGCGCGCTGAGCGAGGAAGCCGCCAACCAGATCAAACGCGACGTGCAAAACAAGCTGAAAGACGCCTACGATGAAGTCAAAGGCAGAGAAGGCAACAGCCCGGTGCGGCAGTCGCATCCGCCGGAGTTTTCTTTGGATGCGCCTAAGCCGGTTACGGCCGTCCCGCTGGAGAAGCTGCGCAGCATCAATGCCGGACTGCTGAAGTTCCCGGAGTCGTTTAACGTGTACGGCAAGCTCAAGCGGATTCTCGAACGCCGCGCGGACGCGCTGAACGACGGCGAGAAGGTCGACTGGAGCCATGCCGAGACGCTTGCGTTCGCTACGATCTTGGCCGACGGCACGCCGATCCGGCTGAGCGGACAAGACGCGGAGAGAGCGACTTTCGCTCATCGCAACCTCGTTCTGCACGATACGAAGACTGGCGATACGTTCTGCCCGCTGCATGCGATTCCGGAAGCGAAGGCTTCGTTCGCGATCCATAACAGCCCGTTGTCCGAAGCCGGCGTGCTCGGTCTGGAATACGGCTATAACGTGTTCGCGCCTGAGACGATGGTGATCTGGGAAGCGCAGTTCGGCGACTTCGCCAACTCGGCGCAAGTTCTGATCGACCAGTTCATCTCGGCCGGCCAATCCAAGTGGTCGCAGCGTTCGGGTCTGACGATGCTGCTCCCTCACGGCTACGAAGGGCAAGGTCCGGAGCACTCCAGCGCAAGGCTCGAGCGTTTCCTGCAGCTGTCCGGCGAAGAGAACTGGACGGTCGCGTACCTGTCCAGCGCGGCGCAATATTTCCACCTGCTGCGCCGTCAAGCTTCCGTCCTGAACACGGATCAAGCCCGTCCGCTCGTGCTGATGGCTCCGAAGAGCATGATCCGCAACCCTTACGTCGCTTCGTCCGCGGCCGAGCTGAGCGAGGGCACGTTCCAGACGGTGCTCGAGCAGCCCGGATTGGGCGGCCAGCCGGCCAAAGTCGAGCGCATCGTGCTGTGCACCGGCAAAGTGGCCATCGACTTGGCCGAAGAGCTCGCCAAGACGCCGGATACGAACCGCGATTGGCTGCATATCGTTCGCGTCGAGCAGCTGTATCCGTTCCCTAAGCTGGAACTCAAAGCGATCCTCGATCGCTTCCCGAACCTGTCCGAAGTACTGTGGGTTCAGGAAGAACCGAAAAACATGGGCGCATGGGGCTATATCGAGCCTCGTATTCGCGAGCTTGTCGACGTCGCGAAGGTGTCCGTCAGCTATAACGGCCGTCCTAAGCGGTCGAGCCCGGCAAGCGGCTATCAGCAAATCCATACGTTCGAGCAGCAGTTCATTATTAACCAAACTTTGGTCCAGAAGAAAAAAACGAAATCCGCAGTTAAATCCGGGAGGTAACTTCAATGCATGACATTCTTGTACCGGCGATGGGCGAATCCATTACGGAAGGAACGATCTCGAAATGGCTCGTCAAAGTAGGGGACAGCATCAAACAAGGCGACCTCCTGCTTGAGCTGGAAACCGATAAAGTCAACTTGGAAATCAGCGCCGACCAAGACGGCGTTATTACCGAAATTCTCGCCGGCGAAGGCGATACCGTTAAAATCGGCGAACCGGTAGGCCGAATCGGAGCCGCGGGCGCGGCTCCGGCCCCTGCTGAAGCTCCGGCAGCCCCTGCGCAAGCCGATGCCCCGGCATCGGCGCCGACTCCGGCTTCGGCAGCCGCTCCTGCCGCGGCCGCTTCGTCCAACGACGGCGGCTCGACGCTGGCTACGCCGGCAGCCCGAAAGCTGGCTCGCGAGAAGGGCATCGATCTGAACGCCGTGCCTGCGCGCGATCCGATCGGCCGCATTCACGCCAGCGACGTCGCATCGGCGGGAACGGCTCCGGCTCCAAAGGCTGCTCCGGCAGCTCCGGCAGCGGTCGACAAGCCGACTTCGAACGCGAACAAGCCGGAAGTGCGCAAGCGCATGTCCCGCCGCCGCTTGACCATCGCCAAGCGTCTGGTCGAAGCGCAGCAGACGGCAGCCATGCTGACGACGTTTAATGAAGTCGACATGAGCGCGATTCTCGAAATCCGTAAGCGCCGCAAAGACTCTTTTAAAGAAAAATACGACGTCGGTCTCGGCTTCATGTCCTTCTTCACGAAGGCGGTCGTCGGCGCGCTTAAAGCTTTCCCGCTGTTGAACGCGGAAATCAACGGCGAAGATATCATCGAGAAGAAATACTACGATATCGGCATCGCTGTATCCGCGAAGGAAGGGCTCGTCGTTCCGGTCGTGCGCGACGCAGACCGTCTCAGCTTCGCCGAGATCGAACGCTCCATCGTCGAGCTGGCCGGCAAAGCGCGCAACAATACGCTTGAGCTGTCCGAGCTGCAAGGCGGAACGTTCACGATTACGAACGGCGGCATTTTCGGCTCGCTGATGTCCACGCCGATTCTGAACGCGCCTCAAGTCGGCATTCTCGGCATGCACAAGATCCAGCTGCGTCCGGTCGCCATCGATGCAGAGCGTATGGAGAATCGCCCGATGATGTATATCGCGCTCTCCTACGACCACCGAATCGTCGACGGCGCGGAAGCCGTGCAGTTCCTCGTCAAAATCAAGGCAATGCTCGAAGATCCGGAAACTCTGCTTCTCGAAGGCTAATTTTCAAAAAAAACGGCTGCTTCTCGTCGAATCGCGTCCTCCAAGGGACGGCTTCGGCGAGCAGCGGCCGTTTTTATTATATTCTCCCTTAATTGGGGGTCGGATTGGCGGGAGTTATCTCATTGGTCCTTGTTCAGATTGGATGTATTGCGCATAAAACCGGCGGGTTATAAGGAGGACTGACAGAAGAAGCTTTCCAATTGCAAACCGCATGAACTTGTCCTTACTTCGCGCGCTTGAGCCGATCGATCTCCAGTTCCGTTCTGCCAAGCCGCCCTGCCAAATATTCGATGTCTTCCTTGGTGGCGAGCGTCTCGATCTTGCCGCTGATCGATTCCAATAAGGCGACGACATCGTCGTTCGACTCGGCTTCGATCCGGTCCAACTGATTTTTAATTCCATCCAGCTTGCCGTCCATAACGTTAAACCTGGCATCCACAGCGTTAAACCTGTCGTCCATGGCGTTAAATCGGTTGTCCATGACGTCAAACCTGTCATCCATGGCGTTAAATCGGTTGTCCATGACGTCAAACCTGTCATCCATACCGTTAAGCCTGTTGTCAACGACATTGAGCCTGTTATCCACGCTGTCAAATCGGAGATTGACCTCGCGCGAGAACGTTTCCTGGTTTTCCTTGACGGATTTCAGTTCGTCTTGGATCGACTCCAGCATCGCTTTCAGTTCCTGATCCACGGTTGAGCTTTCCTCCTTTCGCGAAGATAGCTCCATTGTATCAAATCGTCCCGGGGTTGGCACCCTGTTTGTAGACAAGCCGGCTTAGTCTTTCGGAGTCGGCTTCGAGGCGCCCAAAACCACTTCTTCCGCAGAACGGCGCGGACTTGGCAGCGCCGGACTGGTCGGATAGCCGAGCCGGAAAGTGAATACTCCCTCGTATCCGGGCATGTTCACAAGGCGCGCCAGCTCCCCGCCGAATACCGGTTCGATGCCGAGCTGAAGCTCGCGGTCCCGTCGCTCGTGCGGCTGGTTCAACGGCTGCGCGGCCAGACCGTTTGCCACTGCCCACAGATGCATCCGCTGCCACAGTCTGCCCGCCTGCATCAACTGCACGCGATCCGTCTGATCCTTGATCGCGATCGTGCCGAAGACGGGCGCCGTAGCGACGTAAGTATTCTTCGTCGCTTTCAGCCAATATTCGTTGGACGTTTGCTCGGATACGGGGAACAGCTTGCCGATAAAGCGGGTAAAGGCCGAGTTGCCCGTCGCGTCCATAGTCGGACCGTCCTTATGCCTCTGAATTTCGCTCCAGTCGTTGCGAAACCAGCGGTGGCTGTCCGCGGACTGAATCGCATCGTTCGCCACCGCTTCCGTAGCGCCGACGATCAGCTTGCCCATCTCTTGCCTGCCCGCGCCGTCGGCAAACCATACGACCCGCACATCCCCAAGAGAATCGGCCAATCTCTCCATCTCGCGCAGAACGGAAGCCTCGACCGGCTTCGCCGAGTCGTACGCCGCGCGATTCGTATGGCGATTGCCGATCGCCCGGTACAGCTCGGAGGGCGACTCCGTTCCTGCTTCAAGCGATAATCTTGCGACATGAATCCGCTCAAGACCGCCCGGATACAGCGTAATGTCCGGCCGATATCCGTATGCCCGTGCGGCCAACTCGGCATTCTCGACAGCGCAGCCATGACTGATGTACATTTCCCTGAACCAAGGGTCGATCGTTCCGATATTCCGGGAGATGTCCGCGAACAAATCGATGGAGCGGTCCTCAATGCGATACAGCCAGGGCTGCGTGTTATGCGCGTTCGCCGCCAGCACGGACGCTTGAACGATGCGCAGCAGCGGCTTGTCTCCTTCCTTAACGTCCGTCCACGTCTGCCAAGGCTCGTACGCCGGCCCGTTTCCGGTGGAGAATGCCCCCTGCTTCACGGCGTGCGTGACGCCCCCTACGGATATCAATGCAGCGGCTGCGGCTGCGCCCTTCAGAAAGCTTCTTCGCGACATCATCGCCATTAACCCGTCTCCCCCTCTGTCAAATACGGCCTTAAAATCGCCCAGATCAGCTCCAGACCCTCCCCGAAACTCCGAGCATCCACTGCCTCCCCGTTCATCTCCAGAAAGGCCAGCCAGTTGTTCGCCACGATCCAGCACGCCGTAATCAGCTTGCGCACGTCCGCGGAACCTTCTGGAAACCGCAGGACGCCGTCCACGACAAACCGGTGCGCGAACCGCTCCTGATCCTGCATCCGACTCTCCGTCATCCGAACGTGTTTCCGCTTCAGCCGCTCGTCCACCAGCAGCAGCGCAACGGCTTCCCGATAGAAGAAGCGGTATTCCCACAAAATTTCGAAGTTTCTCAGCAGCCGTTCGCGCAGCGTCTTTTCCGTCACTCTGACGGGCTCGTCCGGCAGCGTCCATACCGGGTCCCACTCCGCATACATCCGGTCGAGAATCGCTTCGATGATCTCCTCTTTGTTTTTGTAGTGGTAATACAGATTTCCCGGGCTCATATGGGCCGCGGCGGCAATATGATTCGTCGAAACCTTGCCCGTGCCCTGCTCGTTGAACAAAGCCGTCGCCGCTTGCAAGATTCGTTCCTTGGCGTTCAATCCGCTCTCACCGCCGAAATTAGAGTAATTACTCTAATTTAAGTACAAACAACCCCATTTGTCAATCCTTACCGGAAAACCGTGACTTAGCCTCCGGGCGGGCTTATTCGGCGAACGGCAATGCGACGAGGAACAAAGGCAGTCCTCTCGTCAACTTTCTCCCTTTTCACACTATCCCCTTCCGTCAGTCCTCCCTCAGCATCGCACCTATCTTTCATCCCTTTTGTCGGTATCCCCTCCGTTCAGTTCACGCCATACCTGTCCTATCGCTTTTTCGCTCCTTTTGCCGCTATCCCCTCACGTCAGTTCGCGTCGCTCCCGAAATGGGATAGCCTATCGCTAAACGCTAATTCAGATTTCTGAGCTTTTGGGATACAGAGAAATGGAGGATAAATAGGTCATGGCCAATCTCGCAGGAAGCATACGACCAACCTGACCGAACGGGATACCGGCAAAAGAGTGGAAAAGACGCTGCGTACATCTTCAGAATACGGTGCAAACAACCTGACCGGACGGGATAGCGACAAAAGAACGGAAAAGACGGCTTCGCCCTCCCGCAAGCAGGTGCGAAGCCGTACTGGTCGAGCAGACGCTTGAACTCCCTGCGCATCATGAGGCCACGAACTTGCCAGCCGACTATCGCAGCTTGACCGGAATCCAGATTTCGCTCCGGTAGGTCGGCGAAGAAGTGTCCTTCCCTTCGTTCCACAGCATTTCCGGGCCGGGCGCGAGCTCGTAGCTCGACGACGGGAACCACTCGGAATAGATGCGGCCCCACACGTTCTGAAGCGCCGACGGATAAGGCCCGACGGACTCGAACACCGCCCACGTCGAGGCCGGCACCTCCAGCTTCGCCAGATGATCCGGCCCGTTCTCCGTCGTGGCCGCTCCGAGATAATGATCCAGCTCTCCCTGCTCCTCCATTCTCCCTTCGGAGAAATTCACTGAAGCGCTGATCAGGCCGCGCGGCTCCACGTTGGAAATCCGCTTCAGCTCCTCGATCGTCTCCATGCCCAGACTTTGCGCCATCGCCGCGATCTCCGGATTCACCCCCTCGAACACAATCGGCACCCTCTTCATCGCGCCCACGATGCGGAACGCCTCTTTTTCCACGATCCGGTATTGCATAGCCTCTCCTCCTTTTACGGTTAATTGGAAGGTCAGGCGAGGATAAGCCCTCAGCGCTTGGCCGCTCTGTCTCGCCTCGGACGGCGTTACGCCGTGAACGGCCTGGAACGCTCTGGCGAACGCGTCCGCCGAGCTGTATCCGTACTTCACCGCGATGTCCAGCACTCTGTCCTGGCTTCGGGTCAGCTCCAGGCCCGCCTGGGTCAACCTTCTGCGGCGGATGTATTCCGACAGAGGCAGCCCCGCCAGAAAAGAGAACATTCTCTTGAAATGATACTCCGAGCAATGCGCCCGTCTCGACACTTCGCGGAAGTCGATGTCATCCGCCAGATGATCCTCGATATAGCCCAACGCAGCGTTCATGCTTTCCAGCAAGTTCATGCCCTGCGCCTCCTTCCTTCTTAAACGTATCAGATGCCGAGACCGCCCATCCGACATTTCGCGAACCGATTCGCGCGGGTACGGGGCGGCAAAGCATGCAGCTATTCCTATTTTACCAGAACCGAGAAAATCGATTGCCGTTGTATGCGTTTTCTTGATAAGATGAAGCTGAATCGGCCCTAAGCCGCGCAGGCGCACCTGCAAAGGGGAGACGTTATGGGAACGACCAAGCATACGGGCAGGACGAAGCTTCCGGGAAAACCAAACCCCAAGCTGTGGGTAAGCAAAGTACCGTTCGGACTGGGAAAAATAAAGCCTAAGCATATTCGCGATACGATGAAGGTAGTATGGGACAATCGCGATAACCTCCCTTACGCCTACCGGATTCTGACTCAGGGCGTGTGCGACGGGTGCGCGCTGGGAGTGGCGGGCCTGTACGACCAGACGCTGACCGGCCCGCATCTGTGCACGACGAGGCTGAACGTGCTCCGCCTGAACACGATGCCGGCGATCGAGCCCGGGACGCTGCACGCCGATATCGACGAGCTGAGACGGCTGGACAGCGCTCAGCTTCGCAAGCTCGGGCGCATCCCGTACCCGCTCGTCAGACGGAACGGGGAACGCGCCTTCCGCCGGGCTTCCTGGGACGAGGCGCTGGACCGGATCGCGGGCAAAATCCGCGGCGTCGATCCGAAGCAGCTTGCCTTCTACCTGACCGCCCGGGGCATCACGAACGAATCCTATTACGCCGCGGCCAAGGCGGTTAGATATATCGGCACGAACAATATCGACAATGCATCGCGCATCTGCCACTCTCCGTCCAAAACGGCGCTTAAGCGCTCGCTCGGCATCGGCGCGTCAAGCTGCAACTACAAGGATTGGATCGGCTCCGACGTGATCGTCTTCTGGGGCAGCGTCGCCGCGAACAACCAGCCGGTATCGACGAAGTACATGTACGCGGCCAAGCGCGCCGGAACGAAGATCGTCGTCGTCAATCCGTACCGCGAGCCCGCAATGGAGGGCTACTGGATTCCGTCGATTCCGGAATCCGCGCTGTTCGGCACCAAGCTGGCCGACGACTTCTATCAGGTCAACATCGGCGGGGACATCGCCTTGATGAACGGGATCATGAAGACGTGGTTCGAAATGGAAGCGACGTCGCCGGGATCGGCGATCGACCATACATTCGTGCGCGAGCACGCCGTCGGCTACGAAGAGCTCAAGGGACATATCGAGCTCCAGAGCTGGGACGCGATCGAGCGTTCCTCGGGTTTGACGCGGGGCCGGATCGGCGACTTTGCCAGACTGCTGGCGTCTTCCGGCTCCGGCGTGTTCGTCTGGAGCATGGGGCTGACGCAGCACCGCTTCGGCACCGACAACATCTCGCAGGTCGCCAACCTGGCGCTGCTGCGCGGCTTCCTCGGACGCGAGCGCTGCGGCGTCATGCCGATCCGCGGTCATAGCGGCGTTCAGGGCTCCGGCGAGATGGGCGCCGATCCGTTCAGCCTGCCTGGCGGAGAGTTCGCCGGCCGGGACATCGAGCGGATCGAGCGGCTGTGGGGCTTCGAGCTGCCGAAGTGGCAGGGCGACATCGTCGGCGTCTCGCTGGAGAACGCGCTGCTGCCGGACGATCACGAGCGCAAGCTGAAGCTGTTTTACACGTCGGGCGGCAACTTCCTGGAGACGATGCCGGAACCGGATTTCGTCCGGCGCTGTTTGGAAAACGTTGACGTGCGCGTCCATCAGGACATCGTGCTCAACACGTCGACGCTCGCCGACGCGCGGGATGAAGTGTGGGTGCTGCCGGCGATGACGCGCTACGAGCAGCCGGGAGGCGGCACGTCGACGTCCACGGAGCGCATGGTGTACTTCTCGCCGGAAATTCGCGGACCGCGAATGCCGGAGGCACGTGCAGAATGGGCGATCTACGGAGAGCTGGCGGCGCGGGTGAAGCCCGAAGGAAGCGAGGCCGTCGCGTTCCGGGACGCCGCGAGCATCCGGGCGGAAATCGCGAGGGCAGCGCCCAACTACGACGGCATCCAGCATCTGTCCAAGCAGGGCGACGTCTTCCAATGGGGCGGCGCATGGCTGTGCGAGGGCGGCGTCTGTCCGACTGAGGACGGCAAGGGCCGGCTGCTGCCGATCGAGCTGCCGGAGCTTCGCAAGCCGGAAGGCCGCTTCTATGCCACGACGCGCCGGGGCAAGCAGTTTAATTCGATGGTGTACGGGGAGACCGATCCGTTCAACGGGGCGGACCGCTACGACGTGCTGATGAATCGGCAGGATGCCGCCGCGCTGGAGCTGTGGGACGGCGACGCCGTCGTCGCGTACAATCGCTGCGGCGTTTTCCACGGGCGGGCGCGGGTGGCGGACATCGTGCGCGGGAACATCGAGCTGTACTGGCCCGAAGGCAACGTGCTGATGCCCAGAAGCGTATACGAGCCGCATGCCGGTATACCGGAATATAACGCCGCGGTCATCGTGGAGAAGGCGGAGACGTATCATGCGCTGAAGGATACCCGCTTCGTCGAGAAGCGAATCGAGGAGTTGGAGCTGGAGGTGCCCGGATGACGGAAGAGCCGGTGAAAGCTAACGGCCCGAGCGGACGCAGCCCGACCATCGCTTGGACGACGATCAGGCTGAACGCCGGGCAGACAGTAGAAACGGAGGACGAGATCGCGACGGAATTTCCGCTGACGATCCGTCTGGACGGCGAGGAATTCGCGACGCTCGTCTGCTCGCCGGACGATCTCGCCGACCTCGTCGTCGGCTTCCTCGCCTCCGAAGGCGTCATCCGAGGGATTGCGGACATCCGCAGCTGGTCGCTGGACGAGGAGCGCGGCTTCGCTTACGTCGAGCTGGTGCGGCCCCAATCGACCGCCAAAGAACTGCATTCTAAGCGGATCATCGGCTCCTGCTGCGGCAAGAGCCGGCAATTTTATTTTCAGAACGACGCCCGCACGGCCAGAACGATCTCGGGAGGAACCGCGATCCCGGTGGAACGCTGTTTCGAGCTGATGAACCGACTGCAGCTAAGTTCCGACAGCTTCCGTCTAACCGGCGGCGTCCACAACGCCGCGCTGTTCGACGAAGCCGGCGGCATGGCCGCCCGCGCGGACATCGGCCGGCACAACGCCCTCGACAAGCTGTTCGGCCACTGTCTGCGCAACCGGCTGTCCGCTCAAGACCGCGTTCTCGCCTTCAGCGGCCGGCTCTCCTCCGAGGTCGTGCTGAAGGCGGCCAAGATCGGCTGCCCGATCGTGCTGTCCAAGTCGGCTCCGACCGATCTGGCGCTGCGCCTGGCCGACGACCTCGGCCTCACTTGCGTCGGCTTTATCCGTTCGGACTCGATGAACTTGTACACTCACCCCGCGCGGATTCTGCTGGCTTGAGCCGGCTCGTGCGAGCCGCCCGATGGCTGATCTTTCCTCAGCTCCGCATCGCAATCGTATTGCCCGAAGCGTATCTGCGCAGCCCTCTGCGGAAGAGCAGCGTCCCCGCGAGCGTTAATCCGCAGGCGGCGGTCACCGCGCCGACCGCGAACAGCGGGTCGAAGTCGCGCAGCAGGCCGATTGGCAAGTAGCTGATAAAGCCGGCCGGCACGAGCGAGAACAGCGCCAGCTTCACGAACCCCCGGAAGATGTCGGACGGGTACGTCGTCAAGGCGATGAAGCTGTTGAACAGTTGTTGCGTCATTCCTTCCGCGTTGCCGATCCAGAAGGCCGAGCATCCGGCCACGACCATCACCGCGATGAACAGCATGCCGCTGATCAGCAGCCCGAGCGCGAACAGCAGCATGCCCCGGAGCGACGTATCCCCGACCATCAGGTAGACGGCGATTCCGAACAGAAAGTCCCCCGCCGCGGTCACCGAGCTGCGGCTGACGAGCACGCTCAGCAGCACCGGCCTCGGCTGAGACAGATAGACGTCCAGATGCCCCGTCGCCACGATGCCCGCGATCCGCGGGAAGTTGCCGAACAGCACCGCCGCCCAGCCGAACCCTCCCGTGCTGACCGCCCACAGCAGCATCACGTCGTGAAGCTCCCATCCCTGCACGACCGGAAACCGGCCGAAAAACAAGCTCCAGAAAAACAGCCAGATCGCGTTGTTCACGAACATCATCCCGGCCAGCAGCAAGAAGCTGAGCCGGTATTCCATCGCCGCCGCCAGATTGACCTTCCAGCAGGTCCATACGTAACGGGCGTTCGCCATGAGTTTATCCGCCGTTGACATGCAGCTTCTTCACTCCTCTCCGGTACATTCGGCTTACGGCCAGCCCCAGCAGGACGATCCAGCCGATCTGGATCGCCAGCTGCTTGACGAGCAGCGTCGAATCGAAATGCACGCCCATTCTCGCCGGGAAGTAGAGCGCCGCCTGGAACGGCAGCCAGGCGCATACGCGCTGCAGCCATTCCGGCATCAGGTCGATCGGCAGTAGCATGCCCCCGATCGTGAATTGCAGCTTTTGCAGGACGAAGTACAGCCCGCTCGTCTCCTCGACCCAGAAGGCGCACAGTCCGACGATCATCAGCAGCAGGAACGTCACCGTCAGCGCCCCCGCGCTGAGCGCCAGCAATCCGAGCCAGCCGTAGCCGAAAGAGGGAGGTCCGACGAACGGCCAGGCGATGGCGCTGCCGATCGCCAGATGGACAACGAAGCGGGTCAACGCCTCGGACGCGAAGACGGAGAAGTGGTAGCCCGCGTAAGATTGCGGCCGAATCAGCCGAATCGCGACATCGCCGTTTTTCACTTCCTCCTCGATGCGGGAACACAGCGGCGGAGCCGCCAGCGTCAGTGCCTCGGTGAAGACGAGATACCAGACGATCTGCTTCAGCGTGAAGCCGGAGATCGACTTGGAGAAATCCCCTTCGTAAGCGGCGGACCAGAGCTGAATGAAGACGAACAGAATGAAGAGCAGGAAGAAGCCGCGCATCGCGAAGTCCGTCTTGTACGCCAGCTGGTGGCGGAACGCGATTCTGCCGACGGCGGCCGCCTTTCGCCCCGCGACTGCCCACCGTTTGCTCTCGCCGTCCATCTAATCCGCCTCCCCTTTCATGCCATAGATGTGCTTGATGATTTCCTCGAGCGGCGGGTCCTCGACGTTGACGTCCGTGAAGCCAACTCGGCCGACCAGCTCGCTCAGCACGCGCTCGATTGTCGTGCGCTTCAGATCGACTGCCAACCGACAGCCGCCCTCCTCCGTCTCCCAACGGGTTCCGGCGATGTCCGGCAGCGCCGCCCTGCTTCCGTGCCCGGCCAGCTTCAGCGTCACGATCTTGCGGCTAAGCACCTCTCGCTTCATCCGATCGACCGGCTCGTCGACGAGCACGCCTCCGTGATGGATGACGACGGCGCGCGAGCAAAGCGTCTCCACGTCGCCCGCGTCGTGCGAGGTCAGAAACACGGTCGTGCCTTCCTCGCGGTTTCGCTCGCGAATCAGTTCGCGGATGCGCTGCTTGACGACGGCGTCCAGGCCGATCGTCGGTTCGTCCATAAACAGCAGCCTCGGACCGTGCAGGAACGAGGCTGCGATCTCGCAGCGCATCCGCTCCCCGAGCGACAGCTTGCGCACCGGCGTATGCAAGTACGGGCCAAGCTCGAACCGTTCGATCAAGTCGTCTTTGCGGCGCGTGTATTCGTCCCGCTTCATCTCGTAGATCCGGCTGATCAGCTCGAACGTGTCGATCGGCGGCAGGTGGTACCACAGCTGGGATTTCTGTCCAAAGACGGCGCCGATCCGGTAAGCGAGCCGCTCCCGCTCCTTCCACGGCGTCAGTCCGAGCACTTTCGCTTCTCCGAAGGAAGGATGCAGAATACCGGTCAGCATCTTGATCGTCGTCGACTTGCCTGCCCCGTTCGGACCGAGGAAAGCGACCGTCTCCCCCTCCCGCACGGTCAGGTCGATACCGCGCACGGCCTCCTTCGTCTCCCAGTTCGGCTTCCACAGCGAGCGGAAGCTGCCGGACAGACCGGCTTCCTTTCTTTTCACCCGAAACGTCTTGCCCAATCCCCTCGTCTGCAATGCCAGCATCTCGATTCTCCCCCTCATCTCTCTGCCTTGGTAAAGCAAAAAAGACCTCCGGCCCGCCCCGCCACCATGTAGCGGAACTTGCCGAAGGTCTTTTATCCCTCGCGGTGTAACGCGGCCCTGGCCGCAGCCGGTTTCGCTCGGTTCGGCGAGCTCGGCGCTGCGCGCCCGTCGCTCCCGGCTCCCTAGAAACCCTTCCGTTTGATGTAAGATTTTACTCCGGACGTTCGGGAATGGCAAGACATTTTTATACGGGTTGTTCAGAAAGTCCGCTTTTGATCGCGAAGCCTATCGGGAAGCACTCGTGTCAACTCAAATAAAAATCTAACCGAACGGTAGTGGATCACTCATCTGAAAATCTAACTTTAGTCAATGAAAAGCTAAGGGTGGGGGGACCGTTAAGGGCGGCATCGTCACCCGGTAAAGTTATCCACTTGTGTGAAAAGCGATGGGACATCTTGGATGAGCTTCTCGAGATGTTCATGCAAACGAAGGGGATCGGCGCAGGCCTTGATGGTCTGGATCTTGGCGATGGCCGAAGGCTTCAAGACCCCCGTATCGATGAGGCGTTGAAAGGGCGTGCGAGCCGTGTCATAGCGTTTGCGCACTTTGCCATGGATGCGTGTCTTGGAAATGACTTTACGCATAGGGAGAAACAGATTGGCGTACTCGTCGAGGCAGGAGTAAACTGCGTTATGGGACAGCCCCTTTTTGATCAGAACGCCCTATGAGTTCACGCCGTCTGCGGCAACAAGCGAGACAGCCGCTTCATAATCCAGCGCTACGTCCGCAGCCGACAGACTCTCCAGCAGATGCTCCTTCTTCTTGCTGCCGATGATCGGGAAGACGGGGAACGGATGGGCCAGCAAGTAAGCGAGCGCGACCTGCGTCGAAGTGGCGCCGAGCTCGCGGGCCAGTCCTTCGGCTCGTTCCAGGCGGGCGAAATTCGTCTCGCTGTAGTAGGAGCGGACAACTCCGCTGCCGGAAAATTCCGCCGCCGCGTCCCGACGATGTCTCCCGCTGAAGAAGCCGTTAGCCTGCGAGCTGTACGGAATAGCGGCGATTCCCGTTCGGCGGTGCCATTCGACGAATTCGGGGTCGGAGACGACTTGCGTCGGGTCCTGGATCGAGCCGGGGTTGACCTCGGCCAGATTCCACAGATTCTGCACGGCGACGAACCCGGTATACCCGTGACCGCGGGCGTACTCATTCGCCTGCTCGATGCGCTCGATCGTCCAGTTCGAGCAGCCGTAATACCGGATTTTGCCCTCGCGGACGAACTTCTCCAGCGTCTCCACGATCGTCTCGACCGGAACGCTCGGATCGTCTCTGTGCAAGTAATAGAGATCGATATGATCGACGCCCAATCTGCGCAGACTGCCTTCCACGTCGGCGGTGACGTCCGCGGGAGCGAGGCGTCCGACAGCCGGCTTGTCCAGCAGGGGATGCCCTCCTTTGGTCGCCACGACAAGCTCGTTGCGGTTCTTCCGCGACTTCATCCATTTCCCGAGAACCCGTTCGCTGCTGTGAGGCTCGATCGGCAGCCAGTTCGCGTATACTTCGGCCGTATCGACGAAGTTACCGCCCTGTTCCGTATAGAGGTTCAGCAGCTCTTCCGACTCCTTCTCCGGAACGGTCGCTCCCAGATCGGCGGTTCCCAAACAAATGACGGAAGCGATAAGATCGGTTCGATTAATCGCGCTCAGCTTCATACGATAGACAGCTCCTTCTTGATGTTATGATTCGGCGTTCAGCCTTACGGTCGGCTCCGGTCCGCGCCCCGCGGCGCCCGGAACCCGCCAATCTGCGATTTCCGGCGGAACGATCGGCCTCTCTCGCGGACGGGTAAGCTGCGGCAGCCATTCGTAGCGAACCCGGTAGGCCCTGTCGACGGGATTCGATCCGCGGCTGTTCTTATAAGGCGAGCCGTAACCCGCCCAGCCGCCGTTGTCGAACAGCAGCAGATTGCCCTCGCCGGGCAGCCCCCTGGGAATCAGGTGCGGATGATGCGCCCCAATGATCCAGCCGAGCTCATGCCACCGCGACGATTCGTAATTCGGTCCGAGCCGCCAGACAACGGCTCCCGGCGCCTGATAGAAGGTATATCTGCTCCAGGCGCGCCCGGTATCGTAAAAAGTCGTGCCGGTAGGTTAGATGGGCGGTCTTCCCATGCGCATCCCCTCCGGCCCAAATCCCGTACCGATTGGGAATGTCCCGCTCCCACTATTATATCATTTCCCCTCTGCCGCCGCATCCGAACGGGGGCGGGGGGGACCCTCCGCACGGACGTCCCGCTCCGAAGACGGTTCAAAAAAGCACGCGGCGGACCCCCTCCGCCGGTGCTCCTCTTTTGTTCGCCTTTCCTTTACTCGGCTTTCAGAACCCAATCCTTGATCGCGAAATCATTCTTGTTCGAGTCGGTCGAGGAGCCGGTGTTCTCGCAAGGGGCCGGCATCTGATCTGCGACGCAGCCGAACGAGAAGACGGGATTGGTCGAAACCGGAGATCTCCTCTCTGTCGAGAAGTCTCCGGTTTCGATCAGGCCGTTCCCTTATTCTCGCCGGCGGCTCTGCCGATCGGGTTGGCCAGCAGATGCACCAGCGAGACGGGAATATCGGCTGCTTCCTCTTGCCCGCTTAAGACGTCCGACGCTTCGCGTTCGCGTTCGTGGCCGTCTTGCACGGATTGATAAATCGTATACAACAGTCCCATTGCCTGGTCCTCCTTGTTTCTTATCGATGAATCGCATCTAAGATTGAGATACTCCTCCCGCAACAAGCTTAACGAACTCGCTTCCGAAGCTCCGGCAGGCTTCCGCGTCCTCTCCGGAAGGGGACAGTTCGACCTTCAAGCCCGGCAACGCGACGTCCGCTCCCGTCGCCTTCAGCTTGTCGATCAGCAGATCGACCGCCGCTCCGTATTCCGGATAGCAGGAATCGCACGAACCGAACACCGCCGCTTTGCGGCCGGCCAGCTTAATGTCGTCCATCTCCTCGTAAAAATCGAGAAATTCGTCGGGCAGCTCTCCGTCTCCCCATGTATAGGCTCCGAGCAGTATGCCGTCGTATCGTTCCAGCTCCGAAGCGTTCGCGTCCACGACCGATTTGGCGACTACTTCGGCGCCTTGCGAGCGAATGCCCGAGACGATCGCGTCGGCCATTTCCTCCGTATTGCCCGTCAAGCTCGCGTAAATCAGAACGATGTCCGCCAAAGCCGCTGTCTCCTCTCCCTCCGCCTCCGCGCGTAAGCGCAAGGACAGTCGTCTATTCTTGTTTTCTTCATCACCATATTAGTTGATAATGATTCTCATTGTCAATCCGTAGACGCAAGATTTCTTATAGACGTCAAAAAAACCTCGCGCCGATTGCGGCTAATGCGAGGTTTTTCCATACGGTAGCCGCGGCGGCATCAGATCAGGAAGATCGCCAGCAGCGTAAACAACGACAATGTCAAAAGGCCGAAGCCGTAACCCGGACCGAATCCGAAGCCAGGGCCGAACCAGCCCGAAATTCTCGCGTCCCCCGAAGTCCTCAAATACACATTGTCCCTGTCCACGTTCACGATGACGCCTTCGTAGCATTCCCCGCAGCGCGTCTGTATCCTGACTCTGCGGTTCATATGCTGTCTGCACGCTTGATACATGTCCATGCCTCGAACCTCCCGGTTGAATAATGCTCACTTCCCTACAGCGTATGTGAGACATGCAACCGGGGATTGTACAAAACCAGGAATGTGCTTATGCCGGGTAAGATCAACGGCTTCTCGAGACGCACGCTGACGAGCTCCCCGTCCGTCCGGATCCAGCCGTTATCCGCTTGCGCCGCGTCCCAGAGGCACGACGCGCACGGCGCTCACCTTGAAGTCCGGCATGCGGCAGTAGGGATCGAGCGCGGGGTTGGTGACGAGATTCACGTTCTGCGCGCCGCCCCAATGCATCGGAACGAACACCGTATCTTCCCGGATATCTTCGGTCACCTTGCTGCGCACGACGACGCTTCCGCGGCGAGACGTCACCTGCACGAGCGCCCCGTCGGCGATGCGGTGCCTGCGGGCAGTACGGGGATGAATCTCCATAACATTCTCGATTTCCCTGGCGGCCAGAGCGGGACTGCGGCGCGTCTGCACTCCGGTCAAGTAGTGAGAGAGCAAGCGGCCGTTCGTCAGCAGAAGCGGATAATCTTCATCCGCCTCCTCTTCCGGCGGGCGATTGTCCACCGCGACGAATACAGCCCGCCCGTCGCCGTGGGCGAAGCCGTCCTCGAACAAGCGCTTCGTGCCGGGATAATCCGGAGAAGGGCAGGGCCAGTACACGCCTTCCTCTCTTCGCAGCCTGTCGTACGTAATGCCGTAATAATCCGCCACCCCTCCGCGACTCGCGGCGCGAAGCTCGTCGAACACTTGCTCCGGCTCGTGAAACGCGAATTTGTCTCCGCAGCCCAACGCCTCCGCCAGCTCGCACAGAATCCGCCAATCGTGCCGGGATTCTCCCGGGGCGGGACGCGCCGCTTCCCGGAGCAGCACTCTCCCTTCCAGGTTGGTCATCGTCCCCGTGTTCTCCATATAGGACGTCACGGGGAGCACGAGATCGGCCAGCTTCGCCGTCTCCGACAGGAACATATCCGCCACGGCCAGAAAATCGAGCCCGGCCAGCCCTTCCTCCACGAGCGCCGCGTTCGGATTGGACACGATCGGATTCGAGCCCATGATCAGCATCGCCCGAATCTCCTTGTCGTACGTCAGCTTCATCATCTCGTAGGCGGATACTCCCTTGCCCGGCAGCTCGGCCGGATCGATCCCCCATACCCCGGCCACGTATTCGCGGTCCCGGGGGTTTTCGATCAGCCGATAGCCGGGAAGCTGGTCGGCCTTCTGTCCGTGCTCCCGGCCTCCCTGCCCGTTGCCCTGCCCGGTCACCGCGCCGTAGCCGCAGCTGTCCCGTCCGATCTTGCCCGTCGCGAGAATGAGATTAAGAAAATTGCGCACCGCCATATGTCCGTCGCTGTGCTGTTCGACGCCTCTCGCCGTGAAAATCATGCCCGTGCCCGCCTTGCCGTAAGCGATCGCCGCCCGGCGAATGTCGGCCGCCGCGACGCCGGTCAGCTCCGCGATCTCCTCCAGGTCGAGCTTGGCGACATGCTCCCGCAGCTCTTCGAATCCGGTCGTGCGCTGGCGAATGAAAGCTTCGTCCGTCAGCCCTTCTTCGAACACGACTTTCAGCAAGCCGTTCGCCAGAGCCGCGTCGGTACCCGGTCTGACCCGCAGATGCAGATCCGCCAGAGCCGCCGTTCCCGTCGTCCGCGGATCGATGACGATGATGCGCGCGCCGTTCTCTTTCGCCTTCGTGAAGTAGGGCATGAGCGTAGGCTGACACTCCGCGATGTTCGTTCCGGCGAGGATGATGCATTCCGCATGCGGAATTTCCGACAGCCGATTCGTCAGCCCGCGGTCGATGCCGAACGTCTTCACCCCCGCCGAGGCGGCCGCCGACATGCAGAAGCGTCCGTTATAGTCGATATACCGGGTACGCAGCGCAATCCTCGCGAACTTCCCCAGCAAGTAGGCGGATTCGTTCGTAAGCGATCCGCCCCCGTAGACGCCGACCGCGTCCGGGCCGTGCATCCTCCGTACGGCGAGCAGGCGCTCTCGCAGCACGCGATACGCCTCGTCCCAAGAGATGCGAACGAAGCCGCCGTCGGTTTTCAACAGCGGATACAGCAGCCTCTCCCGGCTCGCCGCATGCTGATGGGCATTCTTGCCCTTGACGCACAAGCGTCCCTCGGAAGCCGCGTTCGGCGCCCCTTCCGCCCGGTAGACCGCACGTCCGCCGAACGGACTCGCCGTCTCCTCGACCGTCATTTTGCACTGTACGCTGCAGTACGGACATTGCGTCAGCGCGCTTCCCGTCCCTGCATTCGTCGCCAAAACGCCCTTTTCGACTCCGGTTTCCATCGTCCTTCCCCCTTATGCGGTTCCCGTTCAAGCGTTAGCCGCGGCGCCGAGCTGCGGCCGCCGGCCCTTGAGCCAGTATTCCCTGCCGTCCGGATCCAGCAAAGTCTCCCGAACCGCCGTCAGTCCTTCCCGCTCCAGCCACTGCCACACTGCCTCGCCGTAGAACGCGTTCATCCTGTACCCGTGCAGGCAGGAGACGACCATCTCGACCGCCTCTTCTTCGGTCTGAGCGACGACGAGCAGCTGTGCCTGCTTTACCGGACGTCCGGCATATCCCCCCGCGTAGATTTCCCATCCTGCCGGCGCTTCGGCCAGTCCGAAATCCCGCACGAGCAGCATGCTCCCTTCGGCCACGGCGGAATCGACGGCGATGCGGACGTCGCCCGGCATTCGGACAGAGGGCAATCTGCGCTCCAGCTCGGCACCGACGAGCGCCGCGGCTTCTTCAGCCCCTCCGCCTTCGCCGATGAACAGCTTTACCGGCCGTCCGGCGTCCGGGGCTGCCGAGTAATACCGGACCGCTTCCCTGCACGACGCGCAGCCTTCGGGCCGTCTCCATCCCAGCTTAGCTGCTGTCAGCTCGAACGAAGCGAAGCCTCCCTCGGCGACCGCTTCCTTGAGCGCCGCATGCCCCAGCTTCGTGCAGCCGCATACCGGAGGCTCGCTCTCCGGCTCTCCGCCCGCTCCGCCGAGCGCCAGCTTCAGAACCGCCGCCACCATCGGCTTGCAGCCCCCGCAGGAGCCGGACGCCTTCGTCCGGTCTCTGACCTGTTCGACCGTGCTCAGTCCTTCTTCGCGAACGGCGGCCAGGATCGCTCCCTTGGTCACCCCGTTGCATTGGCAGACTGTCTCCCGCTCCGGCATCGCCGCCGCTGCCGCGGACGGTCCGCCGCTCTCCGGACGCGCTTCGGCGCGCTCCAGCGCGGAGACGTCGGCTCCCCGCTTCAGCAGACTCAGCAGCGAGTTGCTCTCTTCTACGTCGCCGAACAGGATCGCCCCCGACACTTTGCCGTTTCTCGCGATCACTTTCTTGTATGTTTTGCGAATGCCGTCGTACTGAAGAAGCGCGGTGTCCGAATCCCGCTCGTTCACGCCGCCCGCGGAAAAGACGTCGACGCCCGACACCTTAAGCTGGGCATAAGGAATCGATCCTCGGTACGGCTCCGTCTCAAGGCCGCACAGCTTTCTCGCCAGCACCTTGCCCTGCTCGAAAAGCGGAGCGACGAGTCCGTACACCGTCCCCTCGTGCTCGGCGCATTCTCCTACCGCGTATACGCCCGGCACGTTCGTCTCCATCCCGCCGTCGACGACGAACGCGCGGTTCGTCCAGATGCCTCCGGACTTCGCCAGCTCGATGTTCGGCCGAATGCCGACGGCCATCACGATCAGGTCCGCCTGCAGCCGGGAACCGTCGGAGAAGGCGATTCCTTCCGCACGCTTGCGTCCAACGATCTTCTCCGTCGTTTTGCTGAACAGGAATCGCATGCCCTGATCTTCCAGCTCGGCTCGAAGCAGCTCCGAAGACATCGCGTCCAGCTGCCGATTCATTAGATAAGGCGCGTTGTGGACAACCGTCACATCCATTCCGAGGTTGAGCAGCCCGCGCGCCGCCTCCAGGCCGAGCAGCCCTCCCCCGATAACGGCCGCCTTCCTGAAGATGGTCGCCGCTTCCATCATCCGCTCGCAATCGTCCACGCTGCGAAACCCGATTACGCCCGGCTTTCCGACGCCGGATAAAGCCGGAATATAAGCGGAAGATCCCGTCGCCAGAATCAGCTTGTCGTAATCCGCCGCCATTCCCGTTGACGTCACTACCTTGCGGGATTGTGCATCGATCCGGACGACGGGATGACCCGCATGCAGGCGAATTCCCCTCTCCTCGTACCAATTCCAATCGTGGGTGACGATATCGTTCAAGGACGCGTCGCCTTGCAGCACCTTGGACAGCATGATCCGGTTGTAATTCGGGCGCGGCTCGCTTCCGAAAATCGTAATCTCGTATAAGTCCGGCGCCAGCGCATAAATTTCTTCCACGCATCTGACGCCCGCCATGCCGTTGCCGATCATAACAAGCTTCGGTCTGCTCATGCGGCATGCCAACTCCCTTCCGTAAAAAGAACATAAAAAGCCCACCCCATGCAGAAGAAGGGAGCGGGCGTCGTCGCCGGTTTCAGGCACGCCATTGTGCCTCTGTCGAGCCTTTCGATATTATCAGCTTAATTACGCTGATCATTAATGTCAAGTATAGTTACATAAAGTTGGTTGAATTCCCGCAAATCCGTTATAGAAATATTTAATGTGTCATGTTTATTGACATATCGATTGCGTTTTTTATATAATGTGAATCGGGTTCACAATGTCGTGACCGAAATACATTTCCGGCGCACACAAAGAAGTGTCGCCTTCCGGCAACGAGGCCGCAAAGCTCCCATTAGGGAACTTGCGGCCTTTTTCGCCTATTGCGATCTTGTTCTATAACCCACCTACAATAGGAGCGATGATGAAGATGGAAAATAAAAGTTTCTGGCAAAGCGGGCACAAGCCCACTCTCTTCAGCTCGTTTATGTACTTCGATATGAGCTTCATGGTCTGGGTGCTGATCGGACCGCTCAGCGTCATCATCATGCAGGATTATCCGATGGACCCGATTCAGAAGGCGAATCTCGTCGCGCTTCCCGTGCTCGGCGGTTCAATTCTCCGGCTCGTATTCGGCTTCCTTACCGATTATATCGGTCCTAAGCGAACCGGTCAGCTCGGTCTGATCCTGACCACGATTCCTCTCGTCTGGGGCTGGCAGTTCGTCAGCTCCCTCGACGATCTGTACATCGTAGCGCTGCTGCTCGGCGTCGCCGGAGCGTCGTTCGCCGCCGCCCTGCCGCTGGCCAGCCAGTGGTATCCGAAGCAGCATCAAGGCTTGGCGATGGGCATCGCGGGAGCCGGCAACAGCGGCACGGTATTCGCCACGCTGTTCGCCAACCGGCTCGCCGGGCATTACGGCAGCTGGGAGGCCGTGTTCGGCCTGGCGCTCATCCCGATCGTCGCCGTTCTGATCGGCTTCTCGATCTTCGCCAAGGACAGTCCGAACCGTCCCGCGCCGAAGAAGCTGTCGCAATACGCCAATGTGCTGAAGCAGCGCGACGCTTGGCTGTTCTGCATTTTGTACAGCGTCACGTTCGGCGGATTCGTCGGCATGTCCAACTACTTGACGATCTTCTTCAACTCCCAGTACGGCCTGTCCGCCGTCAGAGCCGCGGACTTCACGACGATCTGCGTCATCGCGGGCAGCTTCTTCCGGCCGATCGGCGGCTTTCTCTCCGACCGGATCGGGGGCGTGCGCATGCTTACCTTTCTGTACGCCGGAGCGTTCGCCATGTTCGCCTGCGTCTCTACGCTCCCCTCGCTCCCCATGGTCATCGTCTACCTGTTCGCCGGCATGATGTGCCTCGGCGCGGGCAACGGCTCGGTGTTCCAGCTCGTTCCGCAGCGTTTCGGAGCGGAGATCGGACTGGTCACCGGCATCGTCGGAGCCGCGGGAGGCCTGGGCGGATACGCCCTTCCGCTCCTGCTCGGCAGCTTGTACAAATCTTCGGGCTCCTACACTCCCGGATTCCTCATCATCGGGGGCGTCGCGCTCGCGTGCGTCGTATTGCTGCTAATCGTGCAAGGTTCCTGGAAGCGTACGTGGAACGCCAGAGGCGCCGCAGCCAAAGTCGAGAACGTCGGCCAGGCGACCTGACGACAGGGCTTTCCTGCAAACTAAGCAACATTAATCATCGATATAGGAGTAGGGGTATGTATCTTCTGTAGAGCGAAGCGCCTGCCTCTTACGGTCATGAAAATACCCTGTCACGGGTTTAACCATTTAGATTTCATGACCGTAACAGCAGCGGAAGAAGATACATCCCCCGTACTTGTTCAACGATGATTTCTCGCTCCCTACCGAGTCAATATGCGAATTGCGCGCGCGATCGGAGCCTCGCCTGCACCCGCGGCGAATCCGTCGGGCAAGCGAACCTTGATCCCCTCGTCGCAGCGCTCCAACGTCAGTCTGCGATTCGTGCCAAGCTCCTCCGCGCCGACTGCCTCCCGCGCATACGGAATGACCAACTCCGCCGTTACCGGCTCCTTTTCATCCCGATACAGCCTGAAAGCATAGACGTTGTCGCCCTTGCTCGTAAACGCCCACTCCCCGGTGAAGAACGGCTCGCACATCCGCGTTCCGTAGATGCCCTCGCCATATTGCTCCAGCCATGCGCCAAGCTCCTTGATCCGCTTGATCGCCCCCTCCGGGAGCCGGCCGTCCGGCTGCGGACCGACGTTCAAGGCCAGATTGCCGCCCTTGGAGACGATCTCCAGCAGCATGTGGACGAGCCGCCGCGTCGATTTGTATTCGTCCTCGTAGCGGAACGAGAACGACGTCCCCATCGTGATGCAGCTCTCCCACGGAATGTTCATCGGACGGTCCGGAATCGACTGCTCCGGCGTGACGATATTCTCGTAAGGCCCGCCGACGGTGCGGTCGGCGGCGAGCAGCCAAGGCTGCGTCCGCCGCGCGCGGTCCACGAATTCGCCCAAGCGGATATCCTGGTTCACCCGGCCGCCGGAGCGAACCCATCCGGCGTCCAGCCACAGCACGTCGATGCGGCCGTAGCGGGTGAGCAGCTCCGCAAGCTGATCGTGGGTGAACTTCACGAACTTCTCCCACAGCCACGGATATTCGGCCGGATCGTACGACGGTCCGCGCCACATCTCCCGCCCGCGGGCTTGGCCCGGAGTCCAGTAATACGGCGTGTGCCAATCCGCCTTGGAGAAGTAGGCGGCAATGGCCAGCCCCTCCTCGCGGAAGGCGTCGAACAGCTCCCGGCAAATATCGGCATGCCTGTGCGTATGGAACGGACAGTCCGGCCCCGTTACGCGGTAATCGGTCGTATGCGTATCCCACATGCAGAACCCGTCATGATGCTTCGTCGTGAACAGCAAATACTTAAAGCCCGAGTCCGCCGCCAGCTTCGCCCAAGCCCGGGGCTGAAGCCGAATCGGGTTAAACGTCCGGTTAAGCCCGAAGTACTCCCGCTTGAACTGTTCCCCGTCCATCTCCCAGTCGATTCCTTCTCTCGACCAGTCGGCATCGTCGTCGCTCAGCGCCCAGGACTCGACGATGCCGAGCTGAGAGTAAGGCCCCCAGTGCATCATCAAGCCGAGCTTCTGGTCCTTGAACCATTCCAGCCTCTCGAGCAGCAGCGGGTCCTCCGGCTTCACCCACTCGTCTTCCTTGCTGAAATGATGGACTCCCGCCTCTACAACCTGCTCCTCGTCGGCCATCTTCCCGTCTCCTAGCGAACGGCAATCGCGTTCTGATAGATTTGGATATACCTCTCGATCTGCAAACCGTCGAACCCTTTTGCGTAACTGTCCCAATCTTTGTCGATGTCCTTGCTGCCGGTAATGAACTGGGCCATGTTGCTCTTGATGTAGTCGCGGATCGTCGTCCTAAGCTGCGCGGCGATCTCCGTATCCTCCAGCGCGATGAACACGCTGCTCGGATACAGCTCGTCGGAAGCGTACGCCTCATATTTCTGCGACTCCCGCTTCAGCCTGACCTCGTAAGCGCCCTCGGCGAGCGGATCCTGGGGAGCCATCCACGAATCGCGGTACTGGTACGTGCGCAGCGACGGACCGATCTGCTCCCAGCCGTCGTTGTGCGTCGTCTTCTCGGCGGCCTTCGGAATAAACGCGTATTTCGCCGGCTTGCCGTCCATGCCCAATTCGCCATCGGTCGCCTTGCGCCAGCTGTTGCCTTCCGGTCCGTGCTCCTGCAAGACGATCGCTTCCTCGGTGAACAGGAAGTCGACCAGCCGAATGGCGGCGATCTGCTGTTCCTTCGTCGCTTTGTTCGTCAGCGCGAACTGCGACCGGCTGACGCCCGCGAAGTTCAGCGACTGCTGCAGGCCGTTCGGCCCTTTCAGCGGCGGCAGCGTCACGTAGTCCTTATGCCGCGGATGCTTGTCGTCCGGCGATACGGCGTAGCTGATCAGAGCGGTCGTGATCGCGCCCATGAGGTTGTCCGGCTCGCGGTTGCCGAGCTGCTGGATGGCGTCGGCGTTCTGCGTGAAGGCGGCGGGATCGATCAGCCCTTCCTCGTACAGCTTGTTGAGGTACTGAAGCCCTTGCTTCCACTCTTCCTTGTTCGCGGCCAGGTCGACCTTGCCGTCCCGAACGAACAGGAAGTTGCCGCTGTCCTTGTCCACGTAGTCGTCGGTAATAAAAGCGTTCATCAGAAACGCCGCGATGTTGCCGGCCCACATCTCGTCGGAGCCGGTGAGCGGAATTTCGTCCTTCTTGCCGTTGTTGTTCGGGTCGCGCTCCTTGAACGCCTTCAACACTTCGTAAAATTCGTCCGTCGTGGTCGGCATCTGCAGCTCGAGCTGGTCCAGCCACGCCTTGTTGATCCACAGCTTCATCGCGTAGTTGCAGTGGTAGCACTCGTTGATCTGCGGGAGCGCGTAGATGTTGCCGTCCGGCGCGGTGATCGAGCCTTTCAGGTATGGCAAGTCCTCGATCGCCTTCTTGATGTTCGGGGCGTATTGCTCGATCAGATCGTTCAGCGGCAGGAACACGCCCTGCTTGCCGTATTTCATCTGCTCGTCTTTCGTCAGGTTGCCGTGCAGGATGACCTCCGGATAGTCGCCGCTCGCCAGCATGAGCTGCTTCCGGTCGTTCAGCGCGTTGTCCGGCACCAGGTCCCATTCGATGTTAATGTTCGTTTTCTCTTCGACGTATTTCGTATACGTGTTCGTGTCCATATTCTCGATGCTGGCGTACTGCGGCGCGAACATCTTCAGCGTCAGCGGCTTGGTCACGATCGGATACGTCCCGACCGGCGTGAACAGCTCCTCCTGAGCCGGAGCCTGGGAAGCGCTCGCTTGCGGAGATGGACTCGAACTGCCGGCCGGTGCGGAGGGATTTCCGGATTTGCTGCTGCATGCGCCCAGAATAAGCGTGCTCAAAAGCATGAATGCCGTTACGAAAGCGATTCGACGATTGCGTCCGTTCATACGGATGACTCCTCCTTTTTTACTCTGCTTATTTTCGTCCTAAATGATACCTTCGCGAAGCTTCCTTGCGCCCGCAGCCCTCTGTTCCGGCCTCACCTCCTTTACGGCGCCGGATTCGTCAGCCCTTCAAGGAGCCGATCATGACGCCTTTGACGAAATATTTTTGCACGAACGGGTAGATGATCAGTACCGGCAGGCTGGCCACGACGATCAGCGAATATTTCAACAGATCCTTCAGCCCCTGCTGCGCCAGAAAAATGTCCACGTTCGACACCATCGTCGGATCGATCGTATTCAGAATGAGAATGTTGCGAAGCACGATCTGCAGCGGGAACAAGTCGGCCGACCTTAGGAAAATAAGCGCATCGAAGTAAGCGTTCCAGTGGCCGACGGCGTACATGAGCGACATGACGGCAAGAATCGGCTTGGACAGCGGCAGGACGATGCGGAGAATGAAGCGGATGTCGTTGCACCCGTCCAGCTCGGCCGCTTCCGCCAATTCGTCCGGAATCGTCGTCTGGAAGAAGGTTCGGGCCACGATCACCTGAAACACCGCCAGCGCCCCCGGCAAAATCATCGCCCATCTCGTATCGAGCAGCTGCAAATTTTTGACGAGCAAATAGTAAGGAATCAGACCGCCCTCGAAAATCATCGTGATGATCAGCAGCACCATGATGACGTTGCGGCCATAGAACGTTTTTCTAGCCAGCGGGTACGCCAGCATGACCGTCATGACGACGTTGATCGTCGTCCCGGCGACCGCGTAGATCAGCGAGTTCATATACCCGGTGCCGATCTGCGGATTGCGGAACACGGCCGTGTAGCCATCGAGCGTGAATTCGACCGGGAACAGCCATACCCGGCCGGAGATGACGGCTTGGGGCGAGCTGAAGGAAGAGCTGACGATGTACAGGAGAGGAAGCAAAATAACGAGCAGCACGGCCGTCAGCAGCGCATAGATTCCGAGGATGAACAACCGGTCGCCCTGCGATTCGCGAATCTTGGATGATCTGAACATCTTTTCTCCCTCCCTGTTACCATAGACTGTTGCTCGACAGCCTTCTCGCCAAGTAGTTGACGGATACGAGCAGAATCAGATTGATGACCGAGTTGAAAAATCCGATCGCCGTCGAGAAGCTGAAGCTGGAGCTGAGCAGCCCCACCTTGTACACATAGGTCGAGATGACCTCGGACGTCTGCAGGTTCAGCGGGTTCTGCATGAGGTACACCTTCTCGAAGCCGAGCTTCATGACGTTGCCGAGGTTCAGGATGAGCAGAATCGTCGATACGGGAATGAGGCTCGGAATGTCGATGTTGATGATTTTCTGAATCCGCGACGCGCCGTCGACCTTGGCCGATTCGTAGAGCTCGGGATTAACGCCCGCCAGCGCCGCGATGTAGATGATCGCCCCGTATCCCGTATACTGCCACACGTCGGACCAGACGTAGATCGATTTGAACAGACCCGGCATGCCCATGAAGTTCGTATTTTCGACGCCCATCCATTGAAAAAACTTGCTGACGATGCCCACGTTCGGGGACAGCGTCATAATGATGATTGACACCATAATGACGGTCGAGATGAAGTACGGCGCGTAGGTGACGAGCTGAACGCTTTTCTTGAACAGCCCGTTGCCCACCTCGTTCAGCGCCAGTGCAAGCAGGATCGGCGCCGGGAATCCGATGGCCAGACCGTACAAACTGATGCCCAGCGTGTTGTTGATGTACAGCCAGAAGTTGGGGGATTCGAAAAACTGATTAAAATATTTGAATCCAACCCAAGGACTGCCCCAGATGCCTTGAACGACGTTGTAATCTTTGAAGGCGATCAGAATGCCGGCCATCGGAACGTACTTGAACGTGATCAAATAAAGGATCGGCAGCGCGATGACTGCGTACAGCTGCCAGTGACGCCTGATTCTTTTGTAAGCGGATTTGCGGACGGGTTTCTTTCTCCCCGGTAGTCGGGGAGCCGCGATCGATTGCTCCGTAATGCCGGTCATAGCTCGTTGCTCCTTCCCCTTTCGAGTCGGCGGTTGCTTAGTGCCATTCTAGGCGGCTCCCGGCGAGAGCGGCAAGCAACAATAATCGAGGGCCGAACGATTTTCGCCGCGCCGGACACAAAAGGCAGCCCGGGCCGTCGCCCGGGCTGCCCCGCATGGAAGCTGGTCCGCCAAACCGTTTTCCACCGCCATACGATTTTCACTCCGCCCTCCGTCTGGCGAAGTCTTCGCGGTATTCGCTCGGGGAGCAGCCTGCGACCCGGCGGAACACGCGGCTGAACGAGATCGCGTTCAAGTAGCCGACCCGGTCGGCGATCTCCTGCACCGAGAGGGACGTCTCCTCCAGCAGACGGCGGGCGTGCCCCATTCGGACGTCGATGAGGAAGTCGACGAACTTTCCGCCGGACTGTTCTTTGAACAGCTTGCTGATATATTTCGGACCGATGCCGAACTTGTCTCCCAAATATTCGAGCGACAGGTTCGGATCGTGATAGTGGTTCTCGATATACTTGCGCATTTCTCGAATGATCGCGGCGTGTTGACGCTTGTCCTGCTCCTCCTGCAGCTTGGCGGCCAGCTCGGTCAGAATTCGCCCGCCCTCCTCCTTCATCCGCTCCAGCGAATGGCAGGCTCCGACGATTTCGTTAAGCCCAGGCAAGCCGTCCGTCTCCCAGATGTCCTGGAACTCCTTCGGCGTCGCTGCCATCTCGCGCTTCATATAGTAGAGGAAATAGTTCATCAGATTGACGATCTCGTCCTTCGTCAGCAAGCCCTGCTTCATCTCGTCGAACCAGGCGTCGAACCGCCCTTTCCAATCGCTCTCCAGCAGCCGGTACGACTGCGCGATGGAGCGGATCGTGCTCAGGTGCGCGAACACCTCGACCTGGCCTTGGGTCGATGTCTGTCCGCAGTCGATAAGCCGGTTCTGCCCCAGCGTCATTTTGTACTTCAACGCTTCAAGCGCGCTCTTGAACGATTGCGGAATGTCGGAGAGCTGCTTGGCCGGCGTGCCGATTCCGATCGTCACCGTGAACTTGAGATGCTGCTCCGTCCAGCTCCGGACATGGTCGAGGAAGTCGAGCATCGCCTGCCTCCGTTCCTCGCCATCCCCTTGCTTCAGGAACGCCATCACGCTAAGCTGGAGCGCCGACGTCCATTCCGTCCAGAGCTCGCAATCGTGCTTGGAGGCCATCTCCTGGATGACGCTGCGCAAGGAAAACTTCAGCAGATTCTGATCGCGGTGCGAATATTTGCGGCAAAACTCCGCGTAGTCGTCCATCTCCACGACGAACACGAGCTGCTCCCCCGACGGCGCCGGAAGCTGAAGGCGATCGGCCTCGTTCTTCCAACTGTCGAGGGTAAGCTCGGGATGGCCGTCGATCAGCCTGTGGAACAGGTTGCTCGTATGCAGATGGCGATCCTCTTTATGCTTGCGTTGATAGCGGTTGGACTGCTCAATAATATTTTCCAGCGCCGTCTCGATGAACGTGAACTCGTCTCCTCCCCCTTCCCGCGAGGCTCCCCCGGATACGGAGGCCGCATAGCCGCGGACGCGCGACGCGATCTGCTCCAGCGGCCTGGAGTTGCGTCTCGTCACGTAGACGAGCCAAATGAAGCTCAACGCGATCATCAGCAGACCGACGACGAACCAGACGTTGTACAGAGACGAGACCAACTGCACGAGTCTTCCGTTGATCAGCCCGCTCTCGTATGACCAGTCCGTATAGCTCGATAGGTGCTCGGCGAACACTGTCGCCGTCTTCGCTTCCGGTTCTAAGTCAGGGAACAGACGATTGCCCTCGGAGTCGCGAATGCGGATGAAGCTCGACTCGGGGTCGTAGAGACTGGACACCATGCCGCGCAGCGCGGTCGTCGACACGTTGACGACGATCATCCCCTTGTTGCTGGCGATGAACGGCACGCCTCGGACCAGACTGACGACCGGCTTGCCGTCGAGCAGGGAGAATTCCTTGAATTCCCGCGGCCCCGTCCATTTCTTCGCCAATGTGCCCCGATGCCGCTCGATAAACGGACGATCCTTGTAGTCGTCGAGATTGTCGCTCGTCGAGGTGCTCAGCACGAATTCGTCCTCGAAGCGGTACAAGTAGATCGAATCGATGATCGGATACGACAAAATGAGCCCCTTCATCTGATCGACGGCGCTGATGTTCAAATACGCGTTGCTGCCCGATCGTCCGTCGAAGAAACCGGTCAGTTGCTTGTTGTAGATGATCTCCAGCATAATCGCGCTGTCGATCGCCTTCAGCGACGTATCGATCGAGCGCATCGCCTGAATGGACAGTTGATTGTTCGCGTTAGCCGCCTGCTTGCGGTTCTGCTCGCTCAGCAGCTGAAAAAACACGAAGAACGAGAACGTCACCACAATCAGGAAAATCGGCATATAAGACAGCAGCAGCCGGACAAACCACGTTTTCCGCATAAACATCCCCATTCCACTTCAAATGTAAGCGCTTCACAAAGAGGTTGTTATGTTATTCGTCATCGACCCCGCATTTTCCTACAACGGCGTATGTTACAATAACTGGACAAGAGTAGCGAAACCGAGGAGGGGAAGGTCATGGATAAAAAACCTTACGACGATCCCGAGACGGAAGATTGGGAATGGGAAGAGGACGAGGAGGAATCCGCGGAAGCTCAGCGGGCGGCCGCCGCCCGGCGCAGGAAGATCAGGAACGTCGTCGTCTCCCTGCTCGTGCTTGCCCTGCTCGGCAACGTGCTGGCGTTCTGGCCGCAAATCTACAACAGCACGACGCTGCCCTTCCTGTTCAAATCCAAGGAACTGTCGACCCGCGAAAACGTGCAAAGCTACAAGGAAGCGGTCGTGCTCGTCAGCACGGATAAAGGAAAAGGAACCGGCTTTCATGTGGATGGGGGATACATCGTTACCAATCATCACGTGATCGAGGGAGGCGCGTATACCGCGGTTAAATTCCCGGGAAATGATCAGGCGTTCGAGGCCACGCTCGCCGGCTCCGATCCGGGACTCGACATTGCGGTACTGCGAGTGGATGCGGGCGATTACGAGCTGCCCTCCATCGCCGTCGATCGGGAGTGGAAGCCCGGCGAGCACGTCTACATTATCGGCAACCCGCTCTATTTCACGCAAATCGTGAACGAGGGCAGCGTGCTGGAGCTCTTACCGATCCGGGGACGGGACAAGCCCGCCCTGGCGATCGACGCGCCGGTGTTCAAGGGCAACAGCGGAAGCCCGGTCATTAACGGGGATGGCAAGGCGATCGCCGTCATCTACGCTACGACGGAGCTGGCGGAGGAGAACGGAGCAAGCCGTACCGTCGGCCTGGCCGTGCCGCTCGCCGACCTGGGCGATCTGCTGGACTCGATCGGCTATTGAGGGGCGTAGCCGAGCTTGCGGGAAACGTTCATGGCCGCCTCGCGAACTTGCGCGGAAATTTCCGGGAGCCGTTCGGCTTTGAAACGGTGCAGCGCACCGGACAGGCTGATCGCCCCGATCGGCCTGCCGTCCGGGTCCAGCACCGCGGCAGCGACGCAGCGCGCGCCTTCGACGATCTCCTCGTCATCCAGCGCGTAGCCCTGCTCGCGGATTCGCTGCAGCTCTTCGGCGAAGCGTTCCGGCGATTGGATCGTATTCGCGGTGAGCGGCTTTAGCCCGTATCTGCCGGCCAATCTGCGCGCCTCGTCGGCGGGAAGCTTGGCGGCGATCGCCTTGCCGATCGCCGTCGCGTGGAAGGGAGAGCGCGAGCCGATCGAATCGGTCATCCGCAGCGGATGCGTGCTCTCGATGATCTCCACGTACAGCACCTGACCGTCCAGCAGCACGCCGAGATTCACCGTGTCGCCGTACTGCTCGGACAGCTTTTTCATCTCCGGCAGCGCCGCCGCGCGCAGCGAGCTGCGTTCCAGCAAATTACGCGTCAGCATCAACTGCTTGTAGCCGAGGCAGTACTTGCCGTCCTCGTCGCTGCGGCTGATGAACCCGCGGTTCTCCAGCGTCAGCACGATCCGGTACGTCGACGACTTCGGCTGCTCCAGCAGCTCGGTCAGCTCGATCAGGCTGAGCGTGCCGTGCTCGGCGAGCAGCTCAAGCAGATCGAGCGCCTTGTCGATCGACTGGATCGTATATCGTTCCGTTTTATCCGTGATATCCTGGTTCAAGACGATTGCCCCCTTAATGCCCCTGTGTCTCTATGAATGCAGACCGGCCATGACCCGATCGATGGCGGCCAACGTTGCCCGCGTCTCGTCTTCTCCGTGTACGGCCGAAACATACCACAATCCGCTGGGGCGAATCAAGACCCCTTCCTCCAGCATCCGTTCCGCGAACCTCGCGTATTTGGCCGCATCCCTTTTGTTGAACGCGTCGAAATCCTCCACCTTCTCTTCCCCGATAAACATCATATGGAAAACCGGACCGGCCTGATTGACCAGACCGGGGATACCGTGCTTCGCGAGAAGCGAGCGGATGCCTTCGACCAACCGGTCGGCCGTCCTCTCCATCCGCCCGTAAGCGCTGCCTCCGTCTTTGGCCAGCTCGCGCAGCGTGGCGAGCGCTGCCGAAGTCGCTACGGCGTTGCCGTTCAGCGTACCCAGATGACCGACCGTGCCGTTCTCGATCAGCGCCATGATGTCCTCCTTGCCGGCTACGCCGCTGATCGCGATACCCCCGCCCATCGCTTTGCCGATTGTGACCAGATCCGGCTTGAGGCCGAACTTGCCGTGCGCGCCGCTCAGACCTAACCGGAACCCGGTAATGACTTCGTCCAAAATCATGACGAGGCCGAGCTCCGCGGTCAGCTCGCGCATTTTCTCCAAATAGCCCGGCTTCGGGCGAATGCAGCCGTTGTTGCACATGATCGGCTCGGAGATGACGGCGGCGATCTCGTCCTTGCGCTCGCGCAGCGTCTGCTCCAGCGCATCGAAGTCGTTCCAGGGAAGCAGCACGACGTCCTTCAGGCTGAGTTCGCTCTGCCCGCTCGTTCCGGGCGGCACGGCTCCCGCCGAAGCCGCGGCGGCGGCCTGCTTCATGTCCGGACTCGGGAAAGAAGTGAAGATTGCGTCGGACCAGCCGTGGAAATGGCCGTGGAAGCGGACGACCTTCTGCCGTCCGGTATAAGCGCGGGAGAGGCGCAGCGCCAGCATGACCGCTTCCGTGCCGGAGCCGCTCAGCGCCACCCGGTCGGCGCACGGAAGCGCTTCGACGAGCAGCTTGCCGAGCTCGATCTCGCCGGTATGCTGCAGCCCGAACGTCGCGCCGCGCTTAAGCGCCTCGCCCACCGCTTCGGCCAGCGACGGATGGGCATGGCCGAGAATGAGCGGGCCGTACGCCAGCAAATAATCGATATACTCGTTGCCGTCCTCGTCCCGGACGCGCGGACCGCTGCCCGATACGGCGAACAAAGGCGTCGGCTTCATCGCGGCCCGAAGAGACGACGCAACGCCTCCGGCCAAATAAAGCTTTGACTCGGCAAGCAACTGACGAGACCTATCCGTTTGAATAGACATGAACGATTCCTCCCCCTATTTCGTACGCTTCGTTGTCTGTATCGGCCTTGCCCAAGCTGCCCCCGCTCTGGTTGCCGAAATCCAGCGGATAAATCGGCCTGCGAACGCTGCGGTACTCGAAATGCGCGAGGTTAGCGCTGCAGCATCCGGGCGAATCGACGTGAATGGCCCTTTTCGCGAACGGGCCGAAAGCGGTCTGCCAAGCGATCGCCGACTTGGCGACAAGGATATGGAAATCGTCCGGGTGCAGGCCAACGCTGCGAATGTGACCCAAATCCCAGGGCGCGACCCGCTTCTCCGTCAGCACGATCGTCAGCCGCCCGCATTCGAGCACAGCGGTGCGGCCCATGTCGGCCTGTTGGCCAGTCATGTAAGGCCCGATATGGCGATATCGACCGTCGAACAGAAGCCTTACCGTTCCCTCGACCTCCACAGGACTGCCGTGAAGATCGTCGCTCTTCCCGCCAACCGCGCCTCGGAACGCCGCTCCGACTCCCGCTTCGTACGCGCGGCCGACCGCCTCCTCGTCGCGAATAACGATCAACGCCTTGCGCGGAACGTTCGTCAGCCGCGCCAGTAGATGGGTGGCGTCGCCCGGTGCGCCTCCGCCGACGTTGTCCGAGCCCTCGGCCAGCACGATCGGTCCTTCCGGCTCGGCCAGCGCCGCCTCGATAGCTTCCCGCGGCGGCAGATGACGCAGCGCGAATTCGTCCTTCAGGCGAACGGCCAGTTCGGCCAATTCCGCCGCACAGCGCTTCGCCAGTCCGGGATCGCCGTCCGTCGTCACGACGAACGCCATCCCCCCGTCCGGCACATCGCTGTAGGGGAATCCTCCAGCCATAGTAACGTTCAGCACACCGGGAGCGCCCTCCAGTTCGAACGCCCTGTCCATCAGCCGCTTCATGGCGCCTTCTTCCGTCATCATCGCCTGCGGCACGACGAGCATTCCGCTATGCGCATAGGCTCGTACAGGGGAAATCTCTCCGCGGATCCTGCGGACGAGCAGTCCGAACGCCTCCACGGCCCGCTCGTGCATATCGATGTGCGGATACGTGTCGTAACCGACGATAATGTCGGCCAGTCGCGTCATCTCCGGGCTGACGTTGCCGTGCAGATCGATCGTCATAGCGATCGGATAATCGTCGCCAAGCCTTGCCCTCAGCCTTTCCAGACACTCGCCCTCGAAATCCGCGTACTGCTCCGACGTCATCGCCCCGTGCATAATCAGCACTAGTCCGTCCGCGCCGGGATCAATTGAAGCCGCGACGTCCCCGATCAGCACCTCGGCCGCCGCCGACTCGACCATGCCGCTCGGCGTAGCCGCCGTGTACAGCCCGGGCGCAAGCGTTGCCCCATGCTCCCGGGCCGCGTCGATGACGCCGCCCATCGAGGTGCGCGTTCCCCCGTACCGCAGACGGAACGCCTCCTCGCCGACGACTCTTTCGCACGCAAAATTCGCAAGTCCCGTCCGTCCTGGCGCGAACGTATTCGTTTCATGATAAATCCCCGCCACCGCAATCCGCAGAGCCATTTCTCCCCACTCCCCGGTCACATTCATGTCTCTCATATGGTTTTATTGATTAAAACCAATGTTTCATTATAGTGAACATATCACAGCCTTCATTCGCTTGTAAATGCTTATTTAACATAAAAAGTAGCGACCGATGGACGGCATCTACTTATGGACGGCATCTACTCGCCGTGGACTTTTGATTAGCGCGACGCTCGAAGCAAGGAAGTCCCTTTTGGAGGTCTCTGTAGGGCGATATTTGAGAGTAACTTTAGTGAGAGAGTACGGCTTTTTGCGGAGAGTTAGCAGGTTTCTTAGAACATCGTCGGCAATTCGGAGGCTTTCTGCGGAGAGTTAGCAGGTTTCTTAGAACATCGCAACCGTGGACGCGGCGTATCCGATGTTTAATCTCCCATGGATAGAAAAACGCTCCGCAAGTCGAGCTTACAGAGCGATCGATTCGTCAAGTATTCGATTAAGCGCGGGCTGGAGACGGTCCGCAATCGTCTGGAACCCGAGGTCGGTCGGATGGACGCTGTCGACAGTATAATCGGCCTCCCGCTCTCCCAGCAGCTCCTCGCCGTCCTGAAAGTAAATCCGGTCGTCTCCCTCCATGCGCAGCCTTCGCACCGTCTCCGAGGCGAACGCTCTAAGCTCCATCCTCTCGCGAAAATGCTCCGGCTTCTCGCCCTCGAGCCCGTAGCGGATTTTGGATACGACCAGCACGGGAACCCGCGCATGCCGCTCGCGGTAAATCCGGATAAACTCGGAAAGCGTAGCCTTGTACTCCGCGATTGAAACGTTGGCCTCGTAATCGAGCACGAGCAGCCCCGGGTTGTCGATCTCGGCGATTAGACGGGCAAGCTCCGACTCCCCTTTGCCGTTGCCGGAAAAACCGAGATTAATGAACTCGTACGGAAGCCGGCGGCTCAAAATGTTCGGATAAGCCATGCCCGGCCTGGAGGCGCAGCCTCCCTGGGTAATCGAGGTACCATAGCAGATGATCCGCTTGTTTAAGCGATAGGCGGAAGGAGCGATCGCCTCCGCATCGGGATCGAGGCCGATCCAAACCTCTTCCACGCCTTGATAGAGAGGAAAATGAATCGCCACGCTGCGCATCCGCCGATCAAGCCCTTCGTAGAGGATGCTCTCATACTCCCTCTGCGACGGATCGAAAGAGGCGACGGACATGAACGTCCGGCTTCCGAACTCTCCTGTATAGCAGTCGAAGCCGTTCTGACCGGTCGCCGGCATATGGTATCCGTGATCACCTGCTCCATGTTTACTTTTGCGGAACGCGAGCAGCCGGCCGAAGCTTGGACGTCAAGTCCGTAAGCGCGTCGATAACGCGGACAACCCGCTGCCTTACTCCGGCATCCGTCGGAGAGCCGTCGGCTCCGAACTGCCGCGCGCTTCCGCCGAGGGACAGCCATTCGGGGCTATTGATGCCGTGCAAGTTGCGAACGATCGCTTGCAGCTGCGTCAGCGAGCTGACACCGACCGCCCCGCCGGACGAGCTGACGGATAGCACCGCCTTGCCCCCGACTTCGTTCGAACCTAAATAATCAAGCGCGTTCTTGAGCACGCCGGAGATCGATCCGTGGTACTCCGGGGTCCCCAGAACGATGGCGTCCGCTTCCTCCACGGCGCGGATCATGAAGGATGCGCGCTCGTCTGGCGTCTCGTCGTCCGGGCAATAGAGCGGCACCGGTTTGTCGTAAAGGTCAACGAACGTCGTTTCGACGTTTTTGCTTCTGAACACGTCCTCCATATGTTTCAACAAGAGCGTGCTCGTCGCGTTTTTTCTGTTGCTTCCTGCGATCAGTACGATTTTCATCCTGCATCCATCCTTATTCTGCGATTTGGAAGTTCTTGCTTACAGATTACCATCCGCAAGAGCGTCGCAAATCGGCTAATCGTAGCTTGGCGCGTCCTTAATCCGTCGTACGACTTTAGTCGTAGATTCGTCGATTAGATCGGGTCGGATCAAGTCATGCCAAACCGTTCTTGACGGCGAACAGCGCAGCCTGTGTACGGTCGGCCAGCCCCAGCTTGGACAAGATGTTGCTGACGTGCGTCTTGACCGTTTTCTCGGAAATGCCACAAGCGGCAGCGATCTCCTTGTTGGACTGCCCCTGAGCGATCAGGCCCAGCACCTCCGCCTCCCGCTCGGTCAGCTTATCGGGCATGGAAGCCGAAGGAGAAGCCGGAGCGGCGACATGGGACATCAACTGGACGGCCGCGTTCGGATCCAGCTGCGGCACTCCTTGGGCCGCTTGGCGAATCGCCTCGGCGATCCGCTCTGGGTCCGTGTCCTTTAGCAAATATCCGTTTGCCCCCGCCCGGATGGCGGATACGACGTAATCCTTCTCGGAGAACGTCGTGAGCACCAGTACGGTCATCCCCGGATGCTCGCCGCGGATTTGCTCCGTCGCTTCGATTCCGTTCATGACGGGCATGATCAGATCCATCAGCACGACGTCGGGATTCAGTTCCCGCGCCAAAGCTATCGCTTCCCGGCCATTGGCGGCCTCGCCCACAACCTCCAGATCGGATTGCAAATTCAGAAAATATTTCAGCCCTTGGCGCACGATCGCATGATCGTCCGCCAGAAGCACGCGCCGCTTGGAGCCGGACATCGCGCTTGCACCCCCTTCTTCTTCATTATATGGGAAGCCTGACGATTACCTTCGTCCCTTGACCGGGTCTGCTCTTGATCGTCACCGTTCCTCCCACGGACTCCGCTCTTTCCTTCATGGTCAGCATGCCGTATTTCAACGGGCTTGTCGACTCGCCCGCTTCCATTCCCGGGCCGTCGTCCGAAATCGTCATGCACGCTTCCCATTCGTTGTTGGACAGCTCGATCGAAGCCGCGGACGTGCCGGAATGCTTGCTCACGTTGTTCAGCGCCTCCTGTCCGATGCGCCAGAATACGTTCTGCAATCGTTCCGGCAGCTCCTGGAACTCTCCGCAGCGATAAGACACGCGCAGTCCGATTTGTTCGCCGTACCGCTGCAAGCCGGTGAGGAGACCCTCCTCGATCCCCGCCGGTCTGAGCTGGCCGATCATTGACCGCATCTCTCCGATCGCCGATTGCGACAATCGTTGAATCTGCTCCAACGCTTCCCGCGTCCCTTCGGAAGCGTCGGGAAGCGCTTGAGTCAACCCGCGGGCATTCAAGCTTAAAGAGAACAGCATCTGAGAAACCGAATCGTGAAGGTCCCTGGCGATGCGGTTGCGCTCTTCCCAGCGGGTCAGCTCGCGGCTCTTCTCGTTCAGCCACATCGTCTCCAGCGTGAGCGCGATGTGCGCGGCCAGCGCCTCCAGCGCCCCCGCGTCGATCTCGTCGAACGCGTCGTATTCCGGGCTGCCGGCCGCCAGAACTCCCCATACCCTGCTTTTCAGCAAAATGGGCACCGCCGCTCCGCTTCGCCATTTTCCCCCGGACCGTCTGCCGGATTGCGACATGTCGCCCCACCTCATCGGCCGATGATGGTCGAGCACGCCCCGGATCGCTTCCTCGGGTACGACTTCCGGCGTTCCTTTATCCTCTCCGACTGCCCCTTCGCCCGCGTATACCGCGCCGCGCTTAAGGACCGAAGCTTCGTCGATATACAAAACAAGACCAGGCCACCCCATCCGCTCGCCGGACAACCGGATCATTTCCTCGATCGAGTCCTCCGCGGGCTGCATCGCCGCGAACCTCCGGGAGACCTCCCCCAGCTTGGTGAACAGATCCGCCCTTTTCCGCTCCTTGCCGAACAGGCGAATCCGGTGCAAAGCCGTCCCGATCTGATAAGCGATCCCCTGCAGCAGTTCAAGCTCCTCGTCCGTAAAACGGACCTTGCCAGGCGAAGCGACGTTGAGAATGCCGAACAGCTCTTCGCCGCTTCTTAACGGAATCGAAGCGTGATGGGTGATGCCGGCGGTATCCCCGCGGCGCAGGCGGACCGAGTCCTCGATTCGCTTGCAATTGAGTATGTTCACGGCCTGCCTCAGACGCCCGTCGCGAAACTGTTCCACGCACCAGCAGGTTCCGCTTCTCATCGGTTTCCGATCCTGAACGAGCAGCGCCGGAGGCAGATTGGCGTCCGCCGCGAACCGGTAGCGCCTCGCTTCCGGCTTCATCAGGAAAATCCAGCCCGTCTCCAGCCCCGTCAAATCCAGCAGCTTTTTCAACACGATGTCCAGCATAGGTTCCATCTCGTACGCGCCGTTGATCGTCTCCGCGATTTCCCTTAGCAGCTCAAGCCTCCGAATCGGAGTATGCTCCACATCGATCTCTCCTCGATTAAGACTACTTGCAGTATTCGCGAAAAGAGCGGGTTAATCCTCCCGGACATGCGAAACGCCTCCCCGGACAAGTCCGGGAAGGCGCGAAGGCGTTAGCGGCAAGCGTTCAATAACCGAGCACTTTGCGGGCCGCCGCCCATTTTTTGTTCAACGCGTCGTAGGCGGCTTGCAAGTCTTTGGCGACGATCAGCTCTTGAATATACTTGCCACCGAAGAAGTCGATCTCCGCTTTGTTGGCGATTTCGTTGAATTTCGGATCTCCGGCGACCTCTTCGAGGAAATTCGGATTGTGCGATTTGAATTCGGCCAGCTGCGGCACTTCCGGGACCGCGTTTTTGTCGACGGGCATGAAGCCGTTGGAGCCGACGTATCCGGATTCCTTCACGAAAAACTCGATGTATTTGAACGCGAGCTCCTTGTTCTTGCTGTTTTTGCTGACTCCGATAAAATAGTCCGGTCCGAGCGGCGCATTAAGCTTGCCGTTGTTGTCATACGGGAGAGGGAAGAAGCCGATGTCCTCCGACGCCGCCCCCGCTCCGATGACTTGCGGGATCGCCCAGTTGCCGAGGAAGTACATCGCCGCTTTGCCGGACGCCACCTCGCCTTTGGACATCTCCCAGTTGTTCGTCGCGAGGTCTTTTTCCACCCAGCCCTCCTGAACGAACTTGCGGGCGATGCTCATCAATTGGCCCCAAGGACCGTCGACCGTGAACACTTCGTCCTTGGTCACAAACTGATCGAAATAGAGCATATCGCCGGCCACATATTTGACCGAGCCTTCCGCCCAACTGCCGATCGGCCACTGCGCCCCGTAGTTCATGTACAGCGGAATGATGCCGGCGTCCTCGAGCTTCTGCGCCGCCGCATAGAACTCGTCAAGCGTCGTCGGCGCCTTATCGATGCCCGCTTGCGCGAACGCCTTTTTGTTGTAAATGATGCCCTGCGTGTTAACGCCCGTCGCAAGACCGTACCGTTTGCCTTCATGCGCTCTCAAATCCGCGAAATACATGTCCCGGGTCAAGTCGTCCGGCAGCGGCTCGTAGTAGTTAGCCAATTCGCTGTTCGGCAGCGAGGCGTCGAGCATGTTCACGTCTCCGGCTTCACCCGTCGTGAGGCGCACCTTGATGTCCTGCGCGTAGTTCGTCATCGCCTCGTATTCGATTTCCGCTTTCGGATACTTTTCCTTGAACTTCTCGGCGTACCGGTCGAGCGTTCCGTCGTTCAGCAAGTCGGTGCGATGGGTCAGCACTTTGAGTTTGCCGCCCAGCTCCTCCGCCGCTTGGCTCGGGCTTGCTTCGGCGCTCTTGCTCGGACTGGCGCTCGAACTGCCGCTCGGACTGGCGTCCGGGGAGGACGGCGCTCCCGAATTGTCGTTTCCTCCGCCGCACGCGGCAAGAAGACCGGCTGCCAAAACGAACGTCAATCCCGTCGGGACCGCTTTTTTCATCTTCATCTTTCGTTCTACCCCCACTCGAAATGGTTTTGCGGCGGTCCGTCCGGCTAAGGTCGTCCGGCCCGCATTGTTATCGCTTACATGTCCTAATTATAAGCGCTTTCCACTCAATGGAAATGTACTCTATTTGTTTTTATTGTCGCACTTTATGCTAACAAATGACTAAAATAGGGTGACAAATGCGGATGGGGGACACAAGCTCGTAGGGGCGGGCTTGTTGGGCGAGTCTGCGGAACAACGGCGGCAATACGCACGTAGGACGGGCTTGTTGGGCGAACCTGCGAGACTTTGGGCTCGGACACCTTCAGACGAGAAAGCCCCCTCCATCGGACGAGGTCCGCGAAGGGGGCGCTCCGTTTCCCGCGGGAAACGGATAAGATCAGCGATTCAGAAACGCATATTCCGGGCGCTTCATCTGTTCCAGATTACGGGCGATCAGTTCGGAGCGCTGCTCGACGCAAGCGCGGGAGCGAAGCGGATCGGAAGGCGTATTGACGCAGTAGTCGACAAGCCGCTCGACCGACGTCTCCGCGACGTGGCAGCGAGTGTCGGAGGACGCGTAATAAATGTAGACTTTGCCGTCGTCGTCGGCAATGACGCCGTTGCAGAAGATGACGTTCGACACGTCGCCGACGCGTTCGATTCCTTCCGGAGCGATCAGATGTCCGCCCGGCGCGTAAGTGACTTTGTCCGGCGCCGCCAGATCCGTCATAAACGCGTAGACGACATAGCGCAGTCCGGCCGCCGTATTGCGCACGCCGTGGGCGATGTGCAGCCAGCCCCGATCCGTTCTGATCGGCGCCGGTCCTTGCCCGTTCTTCACTTCCTTGATCGTATGGTACGCTTTCGAGTCGACAATCGTCTCGCGGTCGATGACCGCCGGATTCATGCTATCGGACAAGCCCCAGCCGATGCCCCCGCCGGCTCCCGTATCGATGAAACCGTCCTGCGGGCGCGTATAGAATGCGTATTTGCCGTTCACGAACTCCGGATGAAGCACGACGTTGCGCTGCTGCGGGGACGGCGTCTTCAAGTCGGGCAGCCGCTCCCACGACTTCAGATCCTTCGTGCGAACGATGCCGCCCTGAGCGACCGCGCTCGACGTGTCGCCCTTCGGAGCGTCCGGATCTTTGCGCTCGGTGCAGAACAGGCCGTAGATCCAGCCGTCTTCATGCCGCACGAGCCGCATGTCGTACACGTTGATGTCCGGATCTTCCGTCTCCGGAAGCAGCACCGGGTAATCCCGAAACCGGAAGCCCTCCGTCGGCCGGTCGCTCTCCGCGACGGCGAAAAACGATTTGCGGTCGGCGCCTTCCACCCGCGCCATCAGCACATACTTGCCGTTCAGCTTGATCGCGCCCGGATTAAAAGCGGCATTGACGCCAATGCGCTCCAGAAACAGCGGGTTCGTCTCCGGATTCAGATCGTATCGCCAATGGATAGGCGCGTGCGCGGCCGTCAGCACCGGCAGCTCGTACCTCGTATAGACGCCGTTGCTTGCCGCCGGGCGGTTCTCGCGCTGAATCAGCGATTCGCATTCGGCCGCCGCCTTTTTCAGCCTGGACATAAATTCACTCATGATTCCGATTCCCTCCTTATGAGAACTGCTATTTCTTCACGCGACAGAAGCTGAAGCCTGGAATGGGATGCCCCTTCCGATAGAGCTGATCTGCGACGCGTCCCTGACCTTTGATTCCACTTCTTTAAAGCACGCGCTCCAGCCGCTCCAGCGCTTCCATGCAGGCTCGGGCGTTGTGGTACGGACATTTCCACGGACCGGCTTTGTCGTGGCCCGGCACCGGCTCGCCCGTCCGCGTTACCTGCCAATGCCATTCGCCATGCTCGCCGTCCCGGATAAAGCTGCGAATGAACGCCCAGCTCGCATTCGCCGCATCGAGATACTTCCGTTCCCCCGACAACTGGCAGGCGTTCAGGAATCCGACCATCGCTTCGGCTTGCGGCCACCAGTCCTTCGAGTCGTCGAGACGTCCGTCTCCGTGCAGTTCGTTAAACACGCCTCCGTCTTGATCCACGCCTTGCTCCAGCGCTGCCCGGGCCATTTCGAGCGCTTCCCGCCGGACCCGCTCCGTCCGCAGCGGATCGCCGAGCACGTCCGCGGCTTCGCACAGCAGCCAGCTTCCTTCAATGTCGTGCCCGTACGAGACGTCTCCCGACTTCGAAACCCACTCATCGTCGAAAAAGAGCCGGAAATGGTGCGTACCCGCATCCACGATTTTGTCCAGATGGACGTCGATCAGCTCCGCCAGCTTGACGCGCAGCCCCTCCGGCTTCCATACCCGATACAGGTTCGTGTACGCTTCCAGCACGTGCAGATGCGTGTTCATCGACTTGCGCTCGTTCAAGTCCTTGCCGCTGAGCGACAGGTCGGCCGTCTCCGTCCAATCCCGCGCGAGCGCTTCGACATAGCCGAGGCGAACCGGATCGTAGGCATGCTTCTCCAGCAGCCGGTACAGCTCTTCGGCCCGCACGAGCGCTTTGTCCGCGCCGGTCGCCCGACAGTATTCGGCTAATGCGTAGATCGCGAACGCCTGGCCGTACACCTGCTTCTTGTCCTGCGTCGGCGAGCCGCTGGCGTCGATCATCCAGAACAGGCCGCCGTGCAACGGATCGGCGAACCGTTCCAGCGCCTCGTAGGCGCGTTCCGCCATCTCCAGATAGACCGGCTCTCCGTACATCCGGTAAGCCGACGCGAACGTCCACAGAATGCGCGCGTTCAGCACGAGCCCTTTGTCCGCATCGGCGACGATCGTCATGTCGTCGCGAATCTCGCCGACGAAGCCGCCGTGCTTGTCGTCTTGGGCGTGACGAATCCAGAATCCAAGAATGTTGCTCTTCAGCTCCTGCTCCAGCTCCGACCGCCACCGTTCGCGCTCCGCGGCCATCTCAGCCTGATCCTCGCGAAGCGGCTCGTCCGAACAATAATCCCGCACGATCGTTTCCGCCAGCTTGCCGTATATGCAGTAGTCGTCATTGCCGGAAGCGTCCGCCGCATCGTACAGCCTGGCCGGCCAATCCCACAGCATGAAGCCCTGCACCCACGGGCGCTGACGGCATGCGGAGAACATCGCTTCGTAATAACGCGCCTGCTCTTCCCCGGACGGAGCGCCGGGCAGCGACCAGACGTTCGGCTTCAAGCTGGAGCCAACGCGGCTCGGACAGCCCGCCTCCATGAAGAAAAACGGTTTGCCGTGCTTGCGGACGACCGCCTCGATCCGATCCAACTGCGCTTCCCATTCTCCGATCGGGTAATAGCCGCTGGAGGAGATGACGTCGACCGTGTCCCACCACGCCAGCCGCTCCTCCTGGTACTTATCGCAGTTGTACGTGACGATGCCGCCGTACAGGGCGCGCACGTCGGCGATCAGCTTCCGCCACTGCGCTTCCCTCGCATCGGCTTGCACCATCTCGCAACCGACGCACAGCATTTCGCAGCCCTCTTCCTCGGCTATTCGCGCATAATGCGCGATGAACTCGCCGTACGACGCGAACCACTCGGCCCAGCTCGGCTCCCCCGGTACCTCATCGGCGAAAAAACCGATATGCGCGCGCCAGGTTCCGTCCGCGCAGTTAACGACCGGCTTTAAGCAGACTTTGAGCCCCAGCGCCTTGGCTCTCCGGATGGCGGCGCGCACCTCGTCGTCCGTGACGGTAGGCTCGTCGCTGAAATGGATCTTCGTCGACTGTGCCGTATCTTGAAGCGCGCCCAGCGCAAGGGCAACCCAGTTTACTCCGAGCTCCTTCATCCGTTCCATCGAGAACTCGGCTTCCGGTCCCGTCCATGTCCCGCGCACGCCCGTCCAGCCCCAGGTCATTCCGTTGATCGTCTCGTTCCAGGCGGACATTCGATCGGCTCCTCCTTTGTTAGGCAATATTAATTTGTTAGCTAAATGTTTCTTTATTTATAATAACAAAACAATAAATTTAGATCAATTACCGCATAAAAAATAACCTTGGAAGGCGCAAACCAACCAAGGTTATCCACATTACGATTCGCCGCTCGTTTCCTCATTCCATTCGCGACACCGGAGCAAGCCCCGTCGACTGGCGCAGCACGAAATCTCCCGACAGCAGTATTTTTTCCTTCGGCCCGTCCGGGTGATCGATCCGCCACAGCAAGGTGTCCACCGCTCGCCGGCCGAGCGCTTCTTTGTTGACATGGATCGTGCTCAGCGACGGATCGGAGAGCGCCGCTTCCTCGATGTTGTCGAAACCCGCCACCGAGCAGTCGTCCGGCACGCGAACGCCCGCTTTCGCCAGCGCGGTCATGACGCAGAAAGCCAGGGAATCGTTGGCGCAGACGAACGCCGTCGGCAGCGAACCGGAAGCCTTCATCTCCGCTGCGATAACGCCCAAGCGCTCCGTCAGCTCCGTCCGATTCTCTCCTTCCAGCTCCAGTAGCGCCGGATTCTGATTAAGCGGCACGCCTTGCTCCTCCAGCATCGAACGGAACCCGAGCCATCGATCGAAGAAGCTGCGGGCGTAACGAACGCTGCCGACGAACTGGAAGGACCGATGCCCGTTGCCGAGCAAATAATTCGTCAGCCTGCGCTCGCATTCGTAGTTGTTCATGAACAGGGCATCCGAAGGGATAAGCGCGTCCTCATGGTCGACGAGCACGAACGGAATGCCCAAATTGCGAACCTCGAGCAGCAGTTGGTTGGAGATCAGCCCGACGCCGACCAGGCCGAGCACACCGTCCGGATTGATCAGCTTCGCGAAGTTGTCGGTAATATGTTCGGTGACGATCATCATTCCGAGCCGCCGCTCCTCCAGCGCGCCCGCAATGCCGTCGATAATTCTGCCCCAATACAGCGACTGGCGGTTTTGCTCCCGTACGTTCGGGATGAGCACGATAACCGTATCTTTATCTCCGGTCCGTTCCGTCTTGTCCGACTGCGTCTTCAGAGCAGCCGTCTTGGCCCGCTTCTGCGAGAAGTAGCCGAGCTGCGTCGCCGCCTGGATGATTTTCTCCCTCGTATCCCGGCTGACTCCGGACTTCCCGGACAGCGCCTTGGACACGGCGAACTTCGATACGCCGATATGATCGGCAATGTGCTGCATCGTAACTTTGCTGGACATTCGTCTGTTCACATCGCTTTCGAACAATGTGCAGTCATAACAAATTCATTTTTGTTATCATAACACAACTTTGTTCGTTAGCGAAGCTCGTTACTTGACCGCCCCGTTCGTCACGCCGGAGAAAATATAACGCTGCATGAGCAGGAATACGATTACGGTCGGAATAAAGATCAGCAGAATACCCGCCGAGATGACGTTCAGCTGCGCCGCGTTCGGACCGACGAAATCGTAGATGGCGGTGGAAACGACTTTCAGCTTCCGCGAAGGCATGTAGAGGAACGGAATGTAGAAGTCGTTGTAGATCGAGATCGTCTTCAGTATAATGAGCGTCGCGGTAGCCGGTCCGAGCAGAGGGAAGATGATCGACCGGAAAATGTTGAAATACGACGCCCCTTCGATCATCGCGCTCTCGTCCAGATCGCGAGGCACGCTTTTGATGAATTGCATGTAGATCGTAATTTGCAGCACGTCCGCTCCGATATACAGCAATATCGGCGCCCAGATCGTGTTGTACGCTCCGATCGCCTGAACGACGCCGAACGTGGCCACTTGCGTCGTGACGAGCGGAATGACCTGAATGAACAAGTACAATCCGAATATCGGCTTGCGGAGCGCAAAGTCGAACCTGCTCAGGCAGTACGCGACCATCGTTCCGATCAGCACGTTGCCGGCCAGCGAGAACAGCAGCACGACCGCGATATTTTGAAAGCCGAGCCCAAGCCGCCCGATCTCGAACACCCGAGCGAAGTTGTCAAAGTTCAGCCAGTCTGCCGGGAAAGCAAGACCCGACTGGTAATATTCCACCTGTGTCTTGAACGCGCCGACGACGACCGAATAGATCGGAAACAGCACGATCAGAACGGCTATCGAGAGCGACACGTACTTCAACGTCCGAACGACGGCGGATTCGTTGCGCCTCATGATCAGTCCGCCCCCTTGAACACGAATTTGCGCTGGACGAAGATGATGAGCATGACGATGAACAGCAGCAGTACGGCCATCGCCGACGCTTTGCCAAAGTTCTGATACTTGAACGCCGTATCGACCGTCTCGATGACGAAAGTGGACGTTCCGTTCGCTCCGAGCATGATGATGTACGGGATATCGAACGCCTCCAGCGCGCCGGTCAGCGTCAGGATAAGCATCAGCTCGATCACGCGCCGTATGCTGGGCAGCGTAATGAACCGGAAGCTTTGCCACCCGGAGGCGCCGTCGATGCTCGCGGCTTCGTACAGGTCTTCGGAGATCGACTGCAGGGCCCCGATGAAAATGACCATGGACAGGCCGAAATATTTCCACATCGAGATGAACGCGAGCGAAAAGTTGACGATGTCCGGATTGCCGAGCCACGCCTGCTGCCACGACCCGAGCCCGATCGCCTCCAGCACGACGTTCAGCGAACCGTATTCCGCGTGATACAGGTTTTTGAACATGATCGCCGTCGCCACGCTGTGCAGCACGTACGGCAAAAACAGCAGCACCCGGAAAACGTATCTCCCTCTCAGCTTTCCGTTCAGCAGGACGGCAAAGTAAAGCGCGACTGCCGTCTGGACGAGCCCGCCGATGAAGTAGTAGGCGTTGGCGCGAAAGGCCCGGAACACTTCCGAGTTGGAGAAAATATCCCTGTAATTCGCCAGTCCGATAAACTTCTGATCGAACCCTACCCCGTCCCAATCGGTGAGGCTGAAATAAAACAGCGCCGCGGCGGGATACAGCGAGAAAGCCGCCATCAGCGCCAGCGGGAGGGTTAGAAACCCGAACAGGATGAGGTATTTCTGCGTTTTGTAGCTTAGGTTGAACATAGGCTTTCCTGCCCCTTTCCGATGTCGACCGCGGATGCACGATCCTGAGGAAACGATTTCAATTCCCATCATTATAAAATGAAACGTTCAACCGTTTAAGGGAATACGTTTGTTTTCCTTGTCTTATTTTGGGATAATTTTCACCTAACTCTTCATCTAGCTCTGTCCCGAAACTCTTTGGGCGTGCTGCCGGTCGCTTTTTTGAACGCTTTATTGAAGTAAGCCGGGTCCGTGTAACCGACGAGTTCTCCGACCTCGTATGTCTTAAGTGACGGACGCTCGCGAAGAAGCACCTTCGCACGCTCCATCCGCACGAAGATGAGATAATCGGTAATCGTCTCCCCCGTCTCTGTCTTGAACAGCTTGCTCAAATAACTCGGCGTGAGAAACACCGCCTCCGCGATTTTGCACAGCTCGATTTCCTCGGCATAACGTTTGGCGATATACGCTTTGACCGTCTCGACGACGCGGCTTTCCTGCCGCTGCTCGCGCAGCCGGCGGAACTTCTCGTGAACGGCGGCGAAGAAAGCGGCCGCGCACGCTTGCCGGTCCGCGTAACGGCGCGGATCGAAGGCCTCCTTCTCGCCAAGCAGCGCGAAGACGCCCTCGCAGCCTTCCCGCAGATCTTCCCAGGACGGATAAGCCCGCATCCACTCTCCCCACCATCCGACCAGCGCCTCATGCACGCCGTCCCAGTCCGATATCAACAATGCCGCCCGGCTCGCGCGATCGAACAGAACGAACGGATGGACGGACGGCTCGGACGCTTTCTCCAGATGCAGAAAATCGGCGAACTCGTGTCGGCCCGGTGCGAACCAGGCGCGATGCAGCGCCGCTTCCGCCTGTTCGGCCGCCTTCGGCAGCCAGATCGGTCCGCGGAACGGCTCGCTGGCGCCGACGCGCACATGGCGCAGTACGGACATTCGCTGCATCAGCGTCTGCCCTTGCTCGCGGATCGTATCGTAATGGTCGGTCAGCCGAATCGAGACGATGACCGTCGTTCCGCCGCCGAACTCGAGCGCCGTCCACGGGCGACCGACAACGTCCAGCGCGCCGCGCAGTTCCTTGAGAGGCGCGACTGGCTCCGTCCTCACGCGCACGACCGCGTAAGCTTCGCGAAACAGCGGATGGTCCTGCAGCTTCTTCGCCGCTTCTTCCCGGAACTGTCCGGGCACCGCCTCTTCATCCGGCACGAGCAGCAGCCGGAGCCGTTTCTCGAAATCGGCCGCGCTGCGTTCCGCTTCCTCCTCGATCGCCGCATGCATGCGCGCGAGCATCTCGGACAGTTCCTGCGGATCGACCGGCTTGAGCAAATAATCTTCCACGCCATAGCGCATCGCCTGTTTGGCAAACGCGAAGTCGTCGAACCCGCTGATGACCGCGCATTTTATCCCGGGAAACGCTCTGCGCAGCTTGTCGATCAGTTCGAGACCGCTCATGCCCGGCATTTTGATGTCCGTTATGACGAGCTCCGGCAAGATGCCCGCTTCGATCTTCTCGAACAAATCCGCCGCTCCCGAGCATACGGCTGCCACTTCGTACCGCTCCCCCGCTTGTTCGATCAACTTCGCAAGCCCGCCGCGAATTCGTTCCTCGTCGTCTACGACCGCGATTTTCATAACGTCTTCCCCTTTCTATATAGGTTGAACCAATGAATAGAAAGCCCATTGCATTCCGAAAGGGATGGCTTTGCCGGCTGACGTATCTTTGGTTCAGCTTATACAGCCGCTGCAGGAAATCTTACCGTTACGAACGTCCCCGCTCCCGGCTCCGCATCCACCTGTAAGCCGTACTTCTCCCCATAGCGCAGCTTAAGCCGTTCGTGCACATTGCGCAGCCCGATGCCGCGGGGATCGTCCTCTTCGCCGGCGGCGGACAGACGGCTCCATTGCGGCTCCTCCAGCTTGCGCTTCAACTGCTGCAGCGCTTCCCGGCTCATGCCCGCGCCGTTATCGGAGATCGTGAACCGATGCTCCTGCCCGTCCCGCTCGTAGCGGATGCTAATATGCATCATCGGCTTGCCATCCTCCAGTCCGTGGTACACCGAATTTTCGACGATCGGCTGAAAAAGCAGCTTCATGACCGGCAGATCGCCGTCGAACGGCTCTGCCGGCAGCCTCAGAGCAAACCGGTTGCCGTAACGATAGTTCAGCAGCTCGACGTAGAGCTTTAGATGCTCCAGTTCCTTCGCCGCGGGGACCGTCTCCATGCCGCCGCCGATGCTGTATCTCAGCAGCTTGCCGAGCAGACGCGTCATATCGCTCACCTCCGTATCGTCGTTCATAACCGCGGTCATCCGGATCGATTCGAGCGTGTTGTAGATAAAATGCGGATTGATCTGATTTTGCAGCGCCTTGAGCTCCGCTTCCTTGTTTCGCTGACCGGCCTCGTAGACGTCGTCGATCAGCGTCCGGACGCGAAGCAGCATCCGGTTAAACGCGCTTCCGACCAGTCCGGTCTCGTCCGGTCGGCGAACCGGGAACGTCACGTCCAGATTGCCGGACTGCACGACCTTCATCAGCCGCACAAGCGAGCGCAGCGGCCGCGTCACCGCGATGATGAGCACTAGCGAGATGAGCAGCGCGAGCAGCACCGCCGCCAGCGTCGTCGCAAGCGTCAGATTGCGCGTCTGAACGGCGCCGGCCATCAGCTCGCGCTCGGGCACCGTGATGATCATTTTCCACCCTGTCTCTTCCGACCGCTTGTAGATCGTCAGCATCCGCCGTCCCTCGACGACGGCATGAAAGCTTCCTTCCGGGCCGGACGCCTGCTCCAGCAGCTCCGCGTGCGGATACGACTGGGTCAAATACTTCTTTTCGCTGTCGAAAATGACCCGTCCCCGTTCATCGACGATCAGCGTCGTTCCGAGCGTCGTCTTGTCCAGATCGCGCACGATGTTTTCGATAACCGTAATGTTCGCGTCGACCGCGATCATGCCGATCGACTCAAAGGAGGTGTCGATGATCTCCCTCACAACGGTGAACACGTACCGCCCGTTGTTCGGCCTTCCCGACACTTCCTGCGTGCTGACGAGAATCGGATAGCCGTGCCCCTCTCTCGCCAGCTCCTTCCACTGGGGGTACATCTGCGCGAGATCGCCCCTCACTCCGCCCGATTTGAGCGCGAAATACGAGTGTCCGTACCGGTCGAACAAATAAACGGAATTCGTCCCTTGCTTGATGTTGTTCATGAAGTAAATGCTGCTCTCCGCTTCCCGCTGAATCTCAAGCCTTAGCAGCTCTTCTTCCGGCAAAATGCTATCGGGGACGGTCCGAACGGCCGACTCCTGTCCCTCGGACTGTTCCGTCTCGTCGCGCTGCTCGTAAAAAGCGTTCGAACGCTTCAGTCCGGTGCGGATCTCGTCCAAATACGAAGGAATGATCGATATTTTTTTCATATCCTGAATGTAGTCGTCCAGCTTCGAAATCATCGCATCGGACAATTCGGATACGTAACTGACCGTGTTCGACTCGATCGAATCGGCATAGCGTTCGGCGGATATGTATCCGATCAACCCTACCGGCAGCAGCACGAGAAACAAAAAGACGATGAACAGCTTCCGTTCCATCCGTCTGGCCGGCCACTCGAACAGCTTGGCGAGCGCTCTGACAATCGTCGGCATAGGCGCACTCCTGTCCGCGAATGTTTTTTTCGTTTCTATCATAGCATAACTTTATGCTAACAAATGATAGATTTCGAGTCTCACGCTGCTTGTATTCGATTGATATAAACGAAAAAAAGTCGTCCCAAAGTCCGTTTTACGGACCGAAGGACGACTCTTGCTTATCTTATCCTATTTTCTCCACCTTCAGCTCTGTGTGTGAAGAAATGATCTCGGGCTGCTTCCTCTACCTCATGGAATGCCCAATGTGTCTTGCTCACATCTGTAAATGTAGGTGTGCTTACCTCATATAATGGACCTCGGTCAAACATGCGGTTCATCGCTTTGACGGCTTCGGCGCGCGTTAGATTTCCATTCGGGCGGAACATTCCATCCTCATAGCCATTCAGAATTCCCGCTTGCTTATTCGCCGCAATCTCCAATGCTGCCCAGTGGCCCGTGATGTCCGTGAATGCCGTATTGCTTTCTTCCTCGGTTACTAACCTAAATTGTTTGTATCGCGCTACGATTGCCGCCATTTCCGCGCGTGTGATCGCTGCATTCGGGTGAAACGCCCCTGCAGCATCCCCTCTCATCAACCCTTGCCGCTTCACATATTCAATCGCTCCTGCCGCCCAATGAGAGGCTGATACATCAGAGAATGGGGCTGCTGCCGCTTTTTTCGAATCATCAACCCCCAGATTTCTGACGATCATCGCTGCGATTTCTGCGCGTGTCACGGTATTACCCGGCTTGAATGTTCCGTCTTCATACCCTCGAATATACGCTTTATGGAAATTAACTTTAATCTCTTCATTTTCCATATGAAGAATCGTGAACGTACTAAATTTGCTCACCTCAAACTCGATCCCTGGCAAACCGTTCTTGTATTCTACGATTTTTCCTTTTACTAGCCGCTTTTCCCCATCACTGTGCTCAATGAAGACGTTGAGTTCATCTAGGAATGCTGCACGCTCCGCCGGATTCGATGGGAGCGGAACATCACGCAAAGGTAATATAAGGGTAACCGGTCGATTGGGCATGTTCGTTTCAATCGTCATAGGTCTTGCAACGACAGTTACCTTGGCATCCTTTGCCGCTTCTCTAACTACCCGTTCCGATCTTGCACGATTCTCAACTTCTTGTCGCTGCGATTTTTCCTTCAGCGGAATGACACGGAAGTATAAATCCTCTTCAACAGTATCCATGGATCGATACGGGATTAGAAGTCTTATATTTTCTGTGAATATTTCAAGGCTCACATTTTTATTAAACCATTCTCTTATTGCTTCTCTTAGTACTTTAACATCAACTTGAGCGACTCTGTCCTCTTCGTCCGGAATCCGGATGCGAGCCGTCGTTTGACCCGCTTCTGCAATACGCTGCGCCGCTTCTCTCGCTCGATCGGGCGTTAATGTGACTTCATCTCTTACTCTGCCGCTTGGCTCGGTAATACGGGTAATTTGCGTTTGCATGACCGTTGTAGCTGAGCCTACGTCCCCTGTTTCTACCGGTACATGGATGATCTGGGTGGCCGGCTGATCGGATGAGGATGAATCCTCACTTGGTCTTGTAATGTCTATCGTATACCTTTTCGTCTTTGTTCCATCATAGGACGTGACGACCACATCGATCGTATTTCGTCCCGCATGCAGCGGGACAGATGTTGCAACACCGCTTATTGCGCTTATCCCGTTCACTTCCAGACTTACGCCCCCGCTTGCTGCCGTGGCTGTTACATCTACGCTGTTTGCCGATCTTCTTACGCTAGCCCGATAGTTGACCGTATCTGTTGCGAACGCCGGGCTTAATGTTCCCTCACTCAGCGTCAAGCCGCTTAAATTGGCATTAACCACCCATTTCAAATAGGGATACCGTTCATTCTCTTCGATCTCCCAGATGTTAGCGAAGTCCCAGCCGACAAAAGTCGCTTGCTGCTTCATCTCGGCTGTAGACTTACCGTAGGATTCCTTGCTTCCAGCACTTGTTGTTTGGAGTGTCGTCTCTTTATCCCAGTAGGAATTCGTGACTCTGCCGCCCTTCCTTTGACTAACTAAACCGCCGACATAACCAATACCGATCACCTTGCCGATTGCATAGGAATTGCTAATCTTTCCGTCATTAGCGCCAACCAAACCGCCCGTATAACCATTAGAAGCGATGACATCGCCGCTTGCATAGGAATCGCTAATACTTCCGTCGCTTACTCCAACCAAGCCGCCTAGAAAATCGGCTCCCTCCACTTTACTGCTCGCATAGGACTGGTCAATTTTTCCCGAGTTGGCACCCGCTAAACCGCCTAGAAAATCACTGCCAGTTATCAAGCCGCTCGCATGGGAGTAACTGATATTGCCATAGTTATATCCGACCAAGACGCCGGAATTGCCGGAACCGCTGGGATTACTAGGATCACTAGGATTACTAGGATCACTAAGATTACTATAGATTTCCACCTTGCCGTTCACAGAGGAGTAACTTATGCTTCCGTGATTATAACCAACCAAGCCGCCGACACGCAGTTGAGCAGCTACAGTTACGTCCTCTAGTTTTACGTTAGAAATTTTGCTCGCAGCGCCCGTGTAGCCAAACAAACCGACAAAGTCTCCGCTAGGACGATCAATATACAGACCTGTGATCTTAAACCCCTTGCCATCCAGTGCGCCGTTAAACGGACTAGACGTTGTACCGATCGGTTCCCAGCCTTCTCCTGTGTTATACGGCAACACGTCAAGGTTAATATTAGCGCCAAGTTTGAAATGCGCATTCAGATGATCGCGTATTTGATTGAAATGAGCAGCGGTTTTAATAACGAATGGATCTTCCGCCGTACCCGAACCTGTCCAAGACGATCCCGCGCCTTCGCGATCCGCTTTCAAATAGGGATAGCTTCCACCCTCGTCTATCGCCCAGATATTGTCGAAATCCCAACCGACAAACGTCGTTTGTTGCTTCATTTCAACGGTAATCTTCCCGTATTCCTCGCTGCTTCCGGCACTTGTTGTCTGGCTTGTCATCTCTTTATCCCAGTAAGAAGCGGTGACGGTTCCACTCCCATTTTCACCCGCTAAGCCTCCGACATCGCCATGGCCTGTTACCTTGCCAACCGCATAGGAGTTGCTGATGCTTCCGCGATCATTAGAACCGACCAAACCGCCTGCATGACCGTTAGAAGCGATGACATCGCCGCTTGCATAGGAATCGCTAATGTTTCCATCGTTTGCTCCAACCAAGCCGCCTACAAAATTAGCGCCTTTCACTTGACTTCTCGCATAGGATTGACTAATGTTCCCTGCATTCGCACCGGCTAAGCCGCCTACAAATTCATTGCCCGTTACCTCGCCGCTCACATAGACATGGCTTACCGCTCCGTCGTTCTTACCGGCCAAACCGCCGACATTTAGTTGACCTGTTACCTCCGTATTTTCAAGCCTTATATTCGAAATTTCAGCCCCGTTGCCGATGACGCCAAACAGACCGACCTCATTTTGACTAGGACGATTCATATACAGCCCTGTAATTTTATACCCTTTGCCGTCCATTATGCCGATAAACGGGCTATCCGTTGTGCCAATCGGTTCCCAGCCTTCTCCCGCACCGTATTCCAAGCTAAGATCGATATCCCCGCCAAGCGCAAAATGGGCATCCGGATAATTACGCACTCCATTTAATTGAGCAGCCGATGTAATCAGGTATGGATTATTCTCCGTTCCATGGCCTTCCCCCTCCCATGGAGGCGGCGCTACGACATTTGCTTCCCATTTCAATCGAGGGTAACCGCTTCGGCCTATCGCCCATGCTTCATCAAAGTCCCAGTTATCTGCAAAGGTAGCTTGCTTCTGCAATTGTTCTGTCGTCTTTCCTTCTCCGGCTGCGCTTTGATTTTGTCCGGAGGCCTGTATATCCCAGTAGGAATTCGTAACCTCTCCAGCATTTTTGGAACCGACCAACCCGCCTGTTCGGCTACTGCCTGTCACCTCTCCACTCGCATAGGAATTGCTAATATGTCCGCCGGAACTTTCACCGACCAAGCCGCCTACCTTATCAAGACCTGTCACCTTGCCGCTCGCATAACTATTACTAACGACTTGTAAATTATAACCTACCAAGCCGCCTACTTTGTTAGCGCCGTTTACTTCTCCGCTCGCGTAAGAGTAGCTAATACCTCCTACATTTTGACCGACTAAACCACCGACTTCATCATTACCTGTCACTTTACCGCTTGCATGGGAATTGTTAATGGTTCCATTGCTAGAATTCCACCCTACCAAACCGCCGACACTTTCAACACTACCAATTATGTTGCCGCTCGCATGGGAGTCTTTAATACTCCCTTCGTTATCCCCTATCAGCCCACCGACCGAATAATCTCCTGTCACCTTGCCGCTCACAGATGAGTTGTCAATACTCCCTCCGCTATTCCAGCCTACCAAACCGCCGACAGCAGCATAGCCTGTCACATCTACGTGCTCCAGCTTAACATTAGATATCACAGCCTCGTTGCTAATGACCCCAAACAATCCTACATCCCCTGCAGCAGGACGGTTAATATACAACCCCGCAATCTCGAATCCATTCCCGTCCAACGTACCGTTAAACGACGGAATCGGCTCCCAGCCTTCCCCTTCGTTGTATGGCGGTACATCAAGATTAATATCGGCACCAAGTTTGAAGTGTGCATTCGGATGCTCGCGCATTTGATTTAAATGAGCGGCGGTTGTAATCACATATGGATCGTCCGCGGTTCCTTCACCACTCCAAAGCGTTGTATCGCTCATTGTGATTCCTAACGGCTGTGAAAGGTCTCCATAAACGGCAGAAGTTATCGATGGAGTATCATCCCCGGCCAAAGGCGAATCATCCGCTCTAACTATGGATATCGGCAGCATCGCAAACAATAACGTCGTTATAATGAGTAGGCTAATCTTTTTTTGTATCCTGCGTTGTTTTAACATCATTGTCCTTCCTCCGTAAACATATTTTTCAACATGGAACCTCCATTCTTGCCAGTATACGCTGTCGGATGTTGCAAAACTGTGACAAACCGTTCGACAAAAATCGGCCGCTGCAGCAGTTGCCTCAGCCGGACGTTCGCCTGTTCAAAAATTGATCAGCTCGTTGCCTTACTATTCAATGTAGGAAAGCATTCTATCGAACAGAATCATTCAGTAGGGGATTGAGATAGAAGCGGAAAAGAGAGGATCGACGAATGGGTAGAAGCAAGCTCCCGTATCTCCGTCTTTGCGAAATGCGGGGATGCACGAATAGACACTACGCCAAAGGGCAGTGCAGGCTGCATTATTTTCGTTCCTGGCGCATCAAGAATCGTTCGGCGAGCGCTTGCGACGAACAGGAAGCTTCGGCAAAAATTCGTTTGATCGCGAGCTCGGCGGAAATCGCGCACAAAAAAGCCGACGGGTTCGCTCCGCCGGCTTCGTCGCCTTCCTATGAGCCGATGTATGAAGACCGGCGAATAGGGTATGATAATCATGTCGAACAATAGTGATTGTTCGACATTTTTTTGCTTGATTATCCCTTCTTTGTTACTCATTATAAACGACCGAATCTTTCATAACAATACATTTTTCAACACGCCGTGCATGCTTTCGGCCACGAAATCCGGAGCGGCTTTCTTCATCAGTTCAACCGTGTGCAGATAGCGCTGCGTCGTATTGATCTGCACATGGCCCAGCGTCTGCTGCACCTGTTGAAGCGATGCGCCGTTCAGCAGCGCCATGGTCGCATTCGTATGCCGAAGCCAATGCGGCGTCACCGGCTTGGAAATCCCGCACTCCCTGCTCGCCCTGTTAACGATGCGCTCTACTTGACGGGACGTAATCGGAAAAACCCGGCCTTGCCGGTTCACAGCAGAACCGCCGTGCAGCTTCAGCCGGATGGAAGGGTCGTTATGCAGCTTCCATAACGCCTCCGGCATTTTCACCTGCCTCGTCTTGCCTCCCTTGCCGTCCGCGACGGTCAGCCACGCGCCGCTCTCCAGCGGGTCCGTAACCACATCGCCCCATCTCATCTGCACCAGCTCCGATACCCTCAGTCCCAGTATAACCATATAAAGAACCATCATCCATTCCCGTACGCTCTTGGCGCTCAGATAGGTCAGCAATTCGGTCAGCTCGCGCTGGGTCAGAAAATGATGCCCGCTTGTTACCCGCACCTTGGGCAACCGGATGGACGAGGCGGGATTATGCGAGAACAACGCGATATTGGCGTCGCTCCCCCATCTGTAAAACGAGCGCAGCGGCGCGATTAAGCTGGCGATGGTCGAAGCGTTCAGCGGTTTGTTCCCGGACGTTCCCCGCATCAAGGAAGATTTGTATCGCTCCAGATCGTGCCAAGTGGCTTCGCCCAGAGGGGTTGCCCCGATGAACGATCGAAAACGGCGAAGCGCCCGTTCGTAATTACGGATCGTATTCGGCCGATGATACCCGGCCAGGAAGCTCTGGATCATCTGCTCTTCGTCCAAAACAGCCGCTCCGTTCGAGAGCTTGCGTTCCGCATTCATGTCATTGGCTCCTTTCTATCGGTGAACTTCGAACAATCACTATTGTTCGACCTCGCTTGTCGGGCGGCTCCGCCGCCATGGAACAGGAAAGGAGGATTTAAAGGATGTCGAACCTGATCCGCTCCGAGCTTCATGCTCTTGGACTGCGGAAAGATCCCGCGACTTTCTCGCACAGCGTGCGGGTAGGCCTGCTGGCTCAAGCCGCCGCCAGGCAGCTCGGTATGCCGGAGGACGAAGAACGGATGTTCACCGCCGCCTGCAGTTTTCACGATATCGGGAAGCTTCTCGTTCCGCAGGAGCTGCTCGTCAAACGACTCCCGCTCGACGAGCAGGAACGGGAGCGAATTCGCGAGCACCCGCTCCTCGGCGTTCGCCTTGTTCGCCGGCTCGGCTGGCGGGACCCGAGAATGATCGCGACCGTGCGCTCCCATCATGAGCGCTGGGACGGAACGGGATATCCGGACGGGCTTAGCGGCGAGAGCATTCCGCCTTGGGCTCGCCTGTGCGCCGTCTTCGATTCCTTCGACGCCATGGTCCAGACCCGCTCCTACAATCGGGTCAAGACGGCGGCGGAAGCGTCGGACGAGCTTAGAAAGCAGAGCGGCCTCCAATTCGACCCCGGCTCCGTCGAGCTGTTCTTCTCCATTCCGGAGATCGCGATTGAAAAAATACGGCGTTATCGTTAGGACGCCGAACCGAAAGCAGGTCGAAAACGATGAAACCAACCGCCACTCTCCGTCCGGGACAAACGCTGGCCAAGCCGGTACTGAACAAAAACGGGATGGTCATGCTGGGCGCCGGAACGCAGCTGACCGACAAATATATCGAACGATTGCGGACTCTGGGTATTACAGACATCTATGTCGAGGAAGACGCCTCTTCCAGGACTCAGGGAGCGGAGTCATCGCCCGCCATCGCTTCACACGTCTCCTCTTCGCAGGAGAAACCGAACAGGAAGAGAAACTCCACCGCTTCCAAAAAGGCGGTCGACGAAGCGTTCGCCAGGCTCATCGGCAACCCGCTCATCCGCCAGCAGTTGTCCGTGCCGATGCTCGGCGACCGCTTCGTGCGCATCTATCAGACGCTGTTGGAAGAGTTGTCCGATCATCGCTTCATTAAAGACAGGCTGACCCTGCTTCATATGAAGGACCCGATGCTGTTCGAGCACACGCTCAACGTCGCCACCCTATCGGCAATTATCGGCTTCGCCAAGCAATACTTCATCGAGCCGCTTCACGATCTGATCGTCTCGGCTCTGCTGTTCGACATCGGCATGACCCAGCTTCCCGACGAACTGCTGACCAAGAAAGGTCGGCTGACGGATTACGACCGAGGGCTTATCGAGCGCCATACGGTCGAAGGCTATCAGATGCTTGTCCATCGATCCGACTTGCCCGGAGCCGCCGCGATATGCGCCCTTCAGCACCATGAACGATATGACGGCTCCGGTTATCCGTCGGGACTCAGCCGTTCCAATATTCACGAGTTCGCCCAGATTATCGCCCTTGCCGACACGTACGACGCGCTCGTGTCCCGGCGGCACCATCGCAGCTCCTACACGAAGAGGGACGCCGTCGAATTTCTGCTCGGCTCCGGAGATCGCATGTTCGACTTATCGCTCGTCAAGCTGTTCGTCGGCCACATCTCCATCTATCCGGTCGGAAGCCGCGTCGTTCTGAACAGCGGGCAGACGGCGGTCATCACCTCGGTCGATTCCTCTCTCGTCCAGCGTCCGATCGTCAAAATTATCCGGGAAGGAGACGGAACCCCCGTAATATCCCCCTATGAGATCGATCTGAGGGCGCAGTTCGATCTGGTCATCGTAGACACGGCCCTGTGACCATACAAAAAGACCGTTCCGAAATCAGGAACGGTCTGGTCATGTTGTTCGTAAGCAAGCTGCGGAAGATCCGGTCATTTTCGGCGGCTCAGCTACCATGGGATACAATCTATCCTTTAGGCCTGAAGCTTTGCGCCCCCGTCTTTCGAGCGGGTTTGCCGTTATCGATATGTCCTCGGTCAAATACAGGATCATTATACCTACAAACGTCTTCCTATTCAATACTTTGGTAGGAAGACTTTGGTAGGACAGCAGAAGATGACCCCCGAGCCGCCAAGCTCAAGGGGTCATCTTCTGTTGCGACAATAGCGATTACTCGTTGTGATGCCATGGAGGTTAAAGACGCTTTGACGCTAATGATCAGCTTTGGTGCGCTAATTGTCGCGCTTTTGATGCTGGTTGTTGTTATCGTCAATGCACTTAACCAGAAAAAATAGACCGCCCTCGGACAAAGGATAACGGTCTATTTCTAATCACTTATCCGCAAGCCTACCGCCCTTAAAAGCGGCTGTTGTGGGGACTCGTGTTAGCGCACGACTCCTTATTACATTTATCCAGAATTTGCTTTCTAATTAATGAGTTGATGCTCTCTTGCCGTCTTGATCCAGTCGGGAAACTCCTGAAGCAGCTTGGTGTATAGACTCGTTTCATCCATCTTGGAGATATTGTTAATCTTGAAAAAGTTAGCATTGTCCACGAATCTTCCGCTTAAGTTGTCCAGCTTTTCAAGGAACTGAAATCCGGCACTTCCGATTCCGACAAACTGCCAGAAGATCCCCAACTTCGAAGCAGCTCGAATCGCTTCCTCTGTCTGCGGCTTGTCCTGATTATCCCCGTCTGTAATGAAAATAACGAATACCGGTTCCTCTAGAGGCCCATTGATGGCTGTGGCCTTACGGAAAAAACCCTTTTTCTCCGTCGTATATTTCTTTACGATCCGATTAATCACGCCAGCATATCTCGTCTCAGCCTCAAGAGGATAACTTTTAACGATTTTATTATCCACATACCCGTAGAAATTAGACTCTACCAGTTCTCCGACTTCATAGTCACGCTGCCCAATAGAAAAATGTCGATAGCCTGATTGTCGTCAAACTTAACGCCTAGAGCCAAAAGTTCTTCGACTACCTTTTGAACGGTTCCGTTTTTGAAAGTAGACGCCATTGAACCGGATATATCCAAAGCTAACGCCACTTTCGCCTTCTGATTTCCAAGTCCAAGACTAGACGCAACATCATTTGCCTTTTTCTTAAGTTCAATGAAGTTCTTCTTTGCCAGATCGATACTCAGTGACATGCTCCCACCACTTGCAGAAGTGGGGGCTTCCCAGGACATAACTGCCCACGCAGCTATCCTTACTGGGCGATTCCCGCCAGCCCGGCGGTTCTCTCTTGCGCTATGCAAGGCCTAATATTCTTATCCCTTCGGTCCTTATGTTTCCGGCAGCATTCTCATCCCTTCGATGGGTTGTGCCGCAACCGGCGCACACCCAGAC
>NZ_JBEPYQ010000012.1:0-97420 GCF_041641335.1 Cohnella sp.
CTGGGCAGCGACCATTGTCCGATCGCGCTGGACATTTTCTAGAGAGGAGACAAGCTTGGCATGGCCGTTCTATTTAACAACGATTGGGGCGATCTGCTCCACCCCGAGATGGAATTACCCTATTATCAGGAGTTAAGACAGCGCCTGGCCGGAGAATATCGGGAACAGGTCGTCTACCCGAATCCTTATCAGATTTTCCAAGCGCTGCACTGGACGTCTTACTCGGAAGTGAAGGTCGTCATTCTCGGGCAGGACCCGTACCACGGCCCGGGACAAGCCCATGGGCTCAGCTTCTCGGTTCAGCAGGGCGTCAGGCAGCCCCCTTCGCTTCAGAATATATTCAAGGAATTGAAGGCCGACCTTGGCTGCGACATTCCGAACCACGGCCATCTGGAGCATTGGGCCAAGCAAGGCGTGCTGCTGCTCAATGCGGTGCTGACCGTGCGGCAGGGCGAAGCCAACTCGCATAAGAGCCTCGGCTGGGAGCGATTCACCGACCGCATCGTCGCGTGCCTGAACGAACGGGAGACGCCGATGGCGTTCATCCTGTGGGGCCGCCATGCGCAGCAGAAAGCCTCCTTCATCGACGGGAAGCGCCACTGCGTCATCCGGTCCGCCCACCCCAGCCCTCTGTCCGCCCATGCGGGCTTCTTCGGAAGCCGCCCGTTCTCGAAGAGCAACGCCTTCCTGCGGGAGACCGGCCAGAAAGAGATCGACTGGCAGATTCCTTCGGTCTAATAATACTTACCGCTTCACCGAGGCTGTCCCCTTCGTCATCGCCAGATGAGGGGGCGGCCTTTTCTTCTGCCCATTTGCCCCGTTTGCCTCTCCGATAATCGATTCCGTCGAGTATCTCCTGCCTATTTGCCTCGTTTGCCTCCCCGTTAATCGATTCTGTCGAGTATCTCCTGCCCATTTGCCTCGTCCGTCCTCCCGTTAATCGATTCTGTCGAGTATCTCCTGCCCATTTGCCTCGTTTGCCTCCCCGTTAATCGATTCTGTCGAGTATCTCCTGCCCATCAGGCAACAGGCCGATTCGAGCCGTGTTTTTTTACAAAATTCCGCAGCCAGGTTTATACCCGACTTACATACAAGATCAATAATTGTTGTGTACAAGAGTTCAAATTCGAATTCATCTGGAGGTTACCCCGATATGAAACCCGTCAAATTCGTCCATCTGACCGACACGCACATGAACGCTCCCGGCAAAGACGGACAGTTCGCCAAGTTCCAGCTCGCCGACAAAGTCGTCCAAGTGTTCCGCCACATCGAAGAGACCGGAATCGCGCCGGCCTTCGTCCTCATTACCGGCGACTTGTCCCATGAGGGAGACGCGGAAGACTACGCCCACATCCGCAAGCTGTTGGACGAAGGCTCCGAGCGGATCGGCGCTCCCGTCCACGTCGTGCTCGGCAACCACGATCACCGCGGCCCTTTCCGCGAAGGGTATCTCGGCGAACAGCCTTCGGAAGAACCTTACTACTATTCGCACACGATCGACGGCCTGCGTCTGATCGGCCTGAATACGCAAGTACCGGGCAGCCACAACGGCAATCTCGACGAGACGCAGTTCTCCTGGCTGAAGCAAGAGCTCCAAACCCCGGCTCCGAAAGGCACGGTCATCGGCCTTCACCATCCGCTGCTGAGCATCGGCGGAGTGCTGGGAGACCACATCCTCGCGAACCGGGAACAGGTCGGACAAGCCTTGTCCGGTACCGACGTCGTCGCCGTCCTGGCCGGCCACGTGCATTCCAACAACATCGGCTTGTACCACGGCGTCCTTAACGTCGCCGCGGCAGGCACCGCGTTTGCGGGCGAAATGGCCGACGCTGAACACTTCCGCATGGTCGACGCCTGCAGCTACAACATCGTCTCCGTAAGTCCGGGAGAGGGAGTATCTATTCAGACGGTCGCCCTGCCGACGAGCGGAACCGAATTTTTCAAATTTTCCTTCGCGGCCCTCGCAACGCAACATTAAACGACTTTCAAGGAGAGAACGAACACGATGACTCAACCGCTTATGCCGCAATGCCTGCTTCCGCTGAGCGGCGCGTTCAACTTCCGCGACATGGGCGGCCTGCGCGCCGAAGACGGACGCACGGTGAAATCCGGGCTGCTGTTCCGCGCGGCAGAGCTTACGGGATTAACGCAAGAAGATATCGCGCTGCTGGAATCGATCGGCCTGAAGAGCGTCTTCGACTACCGCAATCGCGTCGAAGCCGAGCAGAAGCCCGACCCGCAAATCGGCAATGCCATCCTCACCCGCGTTCCCGCTAACGCGGCGGCCGAAGACCAGCCCCATCTGTCGATCGAAGATCTGTTCGCCAAAGGGCTGCACAAGATGTTCGGAGAAGACATGCTGCTCCGGCTCTATGCTTCCTTGCCGATAGACAACCCGTCGTACAAGCAACTGATGGCGCTGCTGCGCGAGCCGGAAGCCCATCTGCCCCTCGTGCATCACTGCGCGGGCGGACGCGATCGCACCGGAGTCGGCAGCATGCTGATCCTGCTGACGCTCGGCGTTCCCTACGAAACCGTAATGGAGGACTATCTCCTCTCCAACGTTACGCTGGCTGATTATCACGGACAAATGTACGACGCGGTCTCCAAGTATATCAACGAAGAAGAACTGCAAATTTTTCGGGAAACGATGGAACTGCAGCCTCGTTATCTGGACGCGTCCATGAACAGCATTCTGACCAGCTACGGCACTTTCGAGCGATACCTGGAGACGGAATTCGGCATTGACGAGGCCGTCCGGCAACGAATCCAATCTCACTGTCTAGAATAGACACCTATTCGGGAGGTTTATATCCATGAATCGCATGCACAAAGGATTGTCCGCGCTGCTCGCGGCGACAACCGCCATCGGCCTGAGCGCCTGCGGAGCCGGAGCGGCCGGCTCTTCGAACGAAGCCGGGCAAGCCGCCCTGGACCCCGCCAATCCGACCAAAATCACGTTCTACTCCTACAGTCTGGCCGCGCCGACGATGAAAGCCGGCATGGAGCATCTCATCCAGGAGTTCAACGACACGATCGGCCAAGAAAAAGGCGTTATCGTCGAAGCCGTCGCCGATCCGACTTTCCAGCAATATAAAGCGGACATCTCCGCCGGAAAGGCGGTCGACATCGTGCAGCATACGTTCAGCACGCTGGACGCCTCCAGATTGAACCTGGGCTTCAAAGCTTACGAAGATGTCTTTCCGAAGGAGCAGCTTGAGGAGCATCTGAAAGGCATCGAGCCGAACGCGCTTGAACTGGGCAAGATCGACGGCAAAATGTACGGCCTCGCCTTTACGTTCAGCACGCCGATCGTCTTCATGAACGGCAAGCTGTTCCGCGACGCCGGGCTCGACCCGGCCAACGCGCCGAAGACGTGGGCCGACATCAAGGAAGCGTCCTTGAAGATCAAGGCGGCCACGGGCAAAGACGGCTTTGGCCTCGCCCCGAACAACGGCTGGACGACCGAGGGCCTAATTCTGAGCAACGGCGGAGAGGTGCTTGCCCAAGACCGCAAATCGGTCAAATTCTCCGAGCCGGCAGCCGTCGAAGCGATCGAAATGTGGCAGGATATGTACAAGAACGGCGCCCACGCCGTAGGCGCGGAAGCCGAGCTGGCCGAGCAATTCATGGCCGGCAATATGGGCATGTACATCACCTCGACGGCGCTGTACAGCGGTATTCGCAAAGCGTCCGAAGCCGGCGGCTGGGACGTCTACGGAGCAGGCCTGCCGCAGTTCGGCGACAAGAAGTCCGTTCCGGTCAACTCCGGAAGCATGCTTGCCGTGCGCCCGGACACCCCGGCGAAGAACGCCGCCGTGTGGGAGTTCATTAAGTTCGTCACCAGCGACCGCGGCTATACGATCATTACCTCGGAGATCGGCTATTTGCCTCTGCGTACGGCGCTGGCGGACGACCCGAACGGTCTGAAAGATTTTATCGATCAACACCCGCTTTACCGGATCAACCTCGAACAGCTGAAGCATATCCACCCTGTCGCGATCTGGCCGGGAGAATACGCTTCGGAGATTACGACTCTGTTCTCCGACGCGATCGGCAAGTCGGTCATCTCCGACAGCAATGTTGCCGAGACGCTGCAGAAGGCCGCGGACGAAATTAACAAGATGATTCAGTAAAGAAGGGAACTGCGATGAGCCAAGCACTAGAAACCTCCTATGCTCCCCCTTTGCCGGGGAAGCCGTCGATCGCGCGGAATAGAAGCCTGAACGGAGCGAAGCTCTGGCGCAAGCTGAAGCCTTATCTGTACCTTCTGCCCGCGCTGCTGCTGCTGGGCATCTGGATGTACCGCCCGCTGTTGAACACTTTTTATCTGGCCTTCCACAAGTGGGGCATGGTTCCGGGAACGACGCCGGAATTCGTCGGCTTTGATAATTTCGCGAGGCTGATGGAGAACAAGAGCTTTATCGGATCGATCGGCAACACGTTGTTCTACACGGCCGGCCTGCTGCCCTTCTCCATCTTGATCCCGCTTCTGCTGGCATCCGTTACTCACCAGATGGAAGGCCGAATGAAAAAGGTTTACCGCGCGCTTTTCTTCGTGCCGATGATTCTCGCTCCCGTGTCGGTCAGCGCCATCTGCGCTGGCTGTTCCACCCGTCCAACGGACTGGTCAACGACGTGCTGCTGCGGCTCGGAGCGATCAGCCAGCCGATCGCCTACTTCTCGGATCCGAGCTTCGCGAAATGGCTGATCTTGTTCATCACCGGCTGGAAAATGGTCGGCTTCAGCACGATTATGTTCTCCGCGGCGCTCACCGGCATCAACCGGGAATATTACGAAGCGGCGGCGATCGACGGCGCCGGCAGCCTGAAGCAGTTTTACCGCCTGACCGTTCCGCTACTGTCGCCGATGATCCTGTTCATGCTGACGATGAGCATTTTGTTTTCCAGCCAGTGGACGTTCGCCTATATCGATATTTTGACGACGGGCGGCCCTTACGGAACGTCGACCAACGTCTACTACGAGATGTACAAGTACGCCTTCTCCAACTTGAACGCCGGCTTCAGCGCCGCGGCCGCCCTGCTCTTCTTCATCGTGTTCGGGGTCATCTCGCTGACGTTGAATCAGCTTTCCAGAAGGTATTCCTTTTACGACAACTAGAACGGGAGGAGCCCCCGATGAAGAAACGATTTTCGGGACTCGCGATCGTGCAGCATGCCGCGCTAGCCATCATGTGCCTGATCGCCCTGTTCCCGATCTACTGGATGCTGAATTCCTCGTTCAAGAACGAATCGGAGATTTTCACGTCCTCCCTGATTCCTCTTAAGCCGATTTTCAGCAACTACACGTACGCTTTCGAGCAGATGCCGATCGTTCGGATGATGTTCAATTCGTTCGGAGTCGCGACGCTGCTGACCGCCTCCCAGCTCGCGACCGGCCTGCTGGCCGCTTATGCGCTCGTTCGCTGGAGATTCCGTGGCCAGGGATTTATTTTCGCCCTGCTGAGTTTAACCTGGCTGATCCCTTTTCAAGCGGTCATGATCCCCAACTACGTGCTCGTGAATCAGCTTGGCTTCAACGAATCGCTGATCGGAATCGTACTGCCGTTCGCCGTCTCGACCTTCGCGATTCTGTCGCTCTACCAGAGCTTCAACTCGTTCCCTCGCGTGCTGATCGAGGCCGCCTGCATTGACGGGCAAAGCGACTTCGGCATTTTGACAAGGCTCATTCTGCCCAACATCAAATCGACCGTCGCCTCGCTCGGCATCATCCTGTTCATTAACGGCTGGAACGAATACTTATGGCCGATGCTGATCACGAAAAAGATGGAGAACGCCCCGCTGCAGATCGGTCTCCGGATGTTCGTCAACTCGGATACCAACATGTGGGGCTCGATGATGGCGGCGACCGCCGTATCGTGCCTGCCGATTCTGCTCCTCTACCTCGTTCTGCGCCGTCAGATCGTCGACTCGTTCGTCCGGTTCGGCATCAAATGACGGCCGGCGCTTATCCTACGGCAAGGCCAAAAATCCCGCTTGGACGCGCTGCGGCGCTTCGGGCGGGATGTTCGGGACGTATGGGGCTACTGCCGGAACTGCGGCAGATAGGCTTCGTGCTGCTCCAGAATGTCGCGCAGCATGCTGCGCGCCAGCTCGGCGGTGCCGACCAGCGGGTGCAGCGCCAACGCCTGCAAAGCCTTCTTGCGGTCGCCATGCACGGCCGCCTCGACCGTCAGCTCTTCGTAAGCTTTCACCAATGTCATCAAGCCGCGAATTTCCGGACCTACGCTTCTGGAGAGCTGTATGGGATGAGCCCCTTCCGCGTCGATAAGCGAATTGACTTCGACGGAAACGTCGTCGGGCAAGAACGGAATAATGCCGTTGTTGCGCACGTTCACCGTCTGGATGTCCTTCCTGTTGTTGTAGATCGAGGACATCAGATTAACGGCGACCTCGGAGTAATAGGCTCCGCCCCGCTGCTCCAGCTGCGGCGGCTTGATCGCGAGAATCGGATCCTTGTACAGCTCGAACAGCTCCGCTTCTACCCGCTTCACGACGTCGGCTCTCGTCCCGTCCGTCCCCAGATCCTCCATTTGTTCGGCCAGCATATCGTCTCTCATGTAATAGTAGCGATGATAGCTGCAAGGCAGCGCGCCAAGCGACTGAAGGAAATCTCCGTCCCACTCCAGATCGGAAATGTTTTTCATCGTCAGTCCCTTCGCTCCCGCCGCCTTGGCGAGGAACGACTCGGACACATCCTCCCCGTCGACGACGATCTTCGTCGTCCAGTTCAGATGATTGATGCCGATCATCTCGATATGCACCTTGGACGCGTCGACTCCGTAAAACTCCGCGATCTGCATCCGCAGTCCGATCGGCAGATTGCACAAGCCGATCGTCTTGATCTTGCTGTATTTCAGAGCGGCTTCCGTGACGATGCCCGCCGGATTCGTGAAGTTCAGCAGGAATGCGTCCGGGGCAAGCTCCTCCATCTCCTTGCAGATGTCGAGAATAACCGGAATCGTCCGGAGCGCTTTGGAGAAACCGCCCGCTCCCGTCGTCTCCTGTCCGATGCAGCCGTATTTCAATGGAATCCTCTCGTCCCGGCCTCTGGCATCCAACTGCCCGACCCGCAGCTGCGTCGTAACGAAATCGGCCCCCCGGATCGCCTCCGTCCTGTCGAGCGTCAGATAAATCCGAATATCCGCCCCGGCTTTCTCGACCATGCGTCGCGCAAGCGCGCCTACGATCTCCAGCTTCTCCCTGCCCGCTTCGACGTCGACCAGATACAGCTCCTTGACCGGCAGCTCGCTCCTGCGTTTGATCAGCCCCTCCACCAGCTCCGGGGTATAGGAGGAACCTCCTCCGATAACGGCTACTTTTAAATGCTCTTTCCGCGCCATTCCCATGCTCCTTTCCGCTTGCGCCGGATCTCTGTCCGGCTCTCTCTGCATCCGCCGAGCGGTTTGATCTTTCTATCATTTTTTGTTTAATTTGTTACTACATTAACTCAATTGTACTATTTGTAGTAACATTTAGTCAACGAATATTCCACGAGGACGATAGACTGATCCGCTGTTTCTTTGAAATTTGTCTTTGATTTTCACTTGTCTATATTCTGGTAAATTGATAATTTGTAATAACCTTTCTAGTAAACCGTCATGCAAAAATATGTGCTCTTTTACTATGAATATGCACTGTGCTATACTATCTTCAAATGAACGCGTGGAGGAAATTTGTAGTGACAAAGAGACAGAATAGTTCCTTGTACTTTAACATTAAAGAGAAGCTGCTCAAGCAAATCCAAACAGGGATTTACAGCGTTGGACAAAAACTGCCAACGGAAGCCGAGCTATGCGTCATGTACAACGCCAGCCGGACTACGATACGGCTCGCACTGAACGAACTGGAGTTTCAAGGCATACTGGAACGCATCCAGGGCAAGGGCACGTTCGTCAAGCGGAAGGAGCTTCAGCTGATTCAGACCCGCAGCTTCACCGAGGACGTTCTCATGCAGGGCAAGGAGCCCCGGAGCAAGCTGCTGGAAGCCAAAGTCATACCCGCCGAAACGCCGCTGGACGAATTCCTTCACATCCCCCCGAGCGCCCCGATCAACCAGTTGCTCAGAGTGCGCTACGCGGACAACGAACCGCTGCTGTACGAGAGAACCCACATCGCTTGGAGCATGGCTCCCGGCCTGATCAACGATTATAAGGACGGCTCCCTGTTCGATTTCCTGGAAACCAAATACAACCTGAAGGTGCATCGCGCAGTCGAGCAATTAAAGCCCGTGCTCGCCGACAAAATCGCCAAGAAGCTGCTTCACGTCAAGGAAGGCTCTCCATGCCTGCAGATCAAGACGTTCACCTACTTGTCCGACAACACCCCGCTGGAATACAGCTTCGGCGTCTTCCGGGGCGACTTTCCGAACTATACGATCGAGCGATTCTTCTGACCGCGACCGCAAAAAAGAGGGGAAACCCCCTCTTTTTTTGTGCGTTGCGCAGCCTAGGCGCCGGTTTACTTCGCTTCCTCGATGATGCCGAAGTAGCGGCCCAGCCAATAGGGCAGCGTAACGATCGTTCCGCTCTCCATCGTCTTGTACGTGTAGTTGTAGTTCGGATCGACGCTGTACTTGCCGTTGTCGGTACGGAACGGATTGCCGTTGTTTTTCATGACCCGCCGTTCGTCCGTCGGCAGGGCGTAGTTCACCTGCTTGTCGAGTTTGTCCCGGTCGCCGTTTTCAATGAAGAAGACGTCTTGACGGTTATACTGCATCGGGAAAGAAATTAAATATTCCGGCATGCGGTACATGTAGCGAACGGCAGACGCGATGTCTACGGTCGTATCCTCGGGGTGCGCCAATTGATAGAGGAACGTGTAGAACGGATTCTCTTCGCGAACCTCGTTTGCGTACCATTGATCGAATGCGGCGACGATCTCCGCGCGCCTAGCCGGATCTTGCTCCTGCAAAATCAGCTGATAGACCGGGAACCATCCGAGCTCTTCGTCGGAATAGTTGATATACTGCGTCCAGTCTTGATGCACGGTTGCGTTGGCGTTCGAATCCATCTGGGCTTTGTCGGCTTCTTTCATGCCATTGGTAAGAACGGGATAGCTGATGTTGTCTCTGGTCACCGGAACATTGTCGTTATTATTGTAAGCGTTCGTCGCCTGGCGGATCAGCCTGCGCTCGATATATTCCTGAGCCATGTGAATATATCCTTTACCGTTTACGTACGGCTCGGCTTTACTGTATTGCGCATCGAACGCCATATCGTAAGCGGCTTGAAACTTGGCCGAATCCAGCGGATATTGCTCGGCGGTTACGTAGGACGCGGTCTTCAGAAACGCCATCAGCTGCAGCGCGTTAAGCGGGCCGTCCTCGAAGCCGTAAGACAGCGCATCGTTCCCGTCCGCGTCCACGCCTACTTGGGAGGACCACTGAGGCTGGCTCTCCATGACGCCTTTGCCGTCGTTGAAATACTTGGCCAACCAACGGGACCATTGCGTGGATTTACCCGTCGCGTCTTCGATATAATAATGATCGTTCTTCAGGATCAAGTTGGCCATGCGGTCGGTCGCCTCGGCCACATAATGCTTCAATTGGACGAGCTCGGGGTCCGAAAGGTCGTCGCACAGGTACCGATACGCCGTGAAGAACAGCGCGGAATGGCCCGCTACTTCGTCCGAAGAAGTATCCGCCTTGTAGACGATCTGGTTCATGTCGATATAACCGTCGGCTCCAATGGCGCTTGGCGGGAACAGATCGTTGAAGAAGGTCGGAATTCGCTCGTACACCGGTACGGTCAACTGAAACAGCGGCGGATTGCCGGCGCTGGTCGTCATGTCCTCGTCAGCCTTGGCATTGTTCGTCTTGGCTGTAATGACCGGCAGCACCTGATAGACGTCCGTACCGTCGACGGTTTCGACTCTCGTCTTAATGTCGATGCCTAGCTTCTGCCCAACCGGACGATTGGCGTTCAATGCGTCAATCGCATCCTGGCTTAAGCCTAGCCCATTGTAATTCATGACATCGGTGCCGCCGGACGGGAATAACCTGCTGCCCTTTTTCGTGATCGCATCCTTAGTCACCCGAACGACCGCATAGCCGATCGGCTGCGCGCCGTCGCTCCGCTGCATCGTCGGAATGATCGGATTGGAGGCCGCATAGACGGCATCCGTCACGCTCACGCGATGATGGAACCAGAAACCGTTCTGGCTCTGAAATCCGTAGTCGTCGCCCGTCGAAGTCTGCGCCGCGTTCTCGGACGTCAGCATGTAGGAGCGCGCCGGGAAGCCGTTGCCCCGCCCCGAGACGTAATCCAGCAGCAATACCGCCTTCGTTGCGCGAATCGCGTCCGCCTTGGCCGCATCAATATCGCTCTGCTCTGCTCCCTCCGCCTTGAGCGTCCGGTAGCGGAAAATTTCCCCGATCGCATACATAGACGTCCACAAGCCGTCATTGTCGTCGGTCTTCGGATTAGACGTAAACGTCCCCTTATCGAAATCGATGCCCGTCTGGCCCGGATCCGGCGTAAAGGTATATTCCGTCCCCGTTACCATGCCGCGACGATCCTGTACGGAATCGTTCAGCCTCTCGTAGACGTGCGTTTTCTCGTAAATCGTTTTGACCCGCACTTCGATATGCGTCACTCCGCTGGCCGTCCGCACCCATACGCCGCCCTTGCCGTCGCTGGCCAGGCCGGTGACGACGTCGTCTCCGCCATACAAATACCGGGGACCGGCCATATACTGAACGATGTCCCGAGCTTCCTTCTCCTTGAAGTTGACGCGCTGAAGCCCGTTCGTCGTGCCTATCCAGTAGACGCCGTCCGCGTCCTTGATCGCGCTCGTCACGTCTCCCGTTACCGCGGAGGGCAGGAACTTCAGGTCCTCTTTAGACGTCACCCAAGCAATCGGCTGCGGCAACGCCGCTCCCGTTTTGTAGTAAGAGACGTGCTTGACCGGCGTCGCCTCTAATTGATAAGCCTGATATTTCGCGCCAGCGGGCTTGCCGGCCGCTCCGAACGCCTGAGCGACGGGAAGCGAGAAGAGCATTGCCGCCGCCAGGGCGCCCGCCATGATCTTGGTTCGCGTGGTCGTGATGAACATTGGTTCTATCCCCTTCCTTATTGTCGAATGTACGATACGCCGTTCTCCGTAATGGCGAACACGCCCGAGCCGCCATCCGAAATCAGAAGCAGCGTTTTGTTATCCGCAAGCTGCTTGTTCTCCGCTGTATATTCCGTCATGGCATTCGTCGCCAAATTGATTTTCGTGACGCCGGTGTCCGTGCCGATCCACAAGTTCTCGCGGCGAACATCCAGCACGGAGGTATTGACGCTTCTCAGAGAAGCGAAAATGGAAGGCTTCACGTCATACTCGCCATTGACGAACGTGCGGGAGTTCGTGAATTTCGGCAGCGTCGATCCGATCACCGTGTTCGCCGTATTCGGATCGTAGGTCGGATCCTTCAGGAAGCGCACATACTGCTTCGCGTCGCCGTACGCGCCCGTTTCGGCGAATAAACTCAGCACTTGATCGTAGCTATAGATTTTCGTGCTCAAATCGTTCCCCCCGCCGGAGCCCCCTCCGCCTGCGCCGCCACCGCCGCCTCCGCTGCCGGAGCTTTGCGTGACGTCTTTGCCGGCGATCGTCGCTCGCTTCGCGTTCAGCGTCCACTTGCCCGGCGCTTTCTCGAAGATCGCGCCTTCCGCGTTAATGATGGCTTCGCCGATGCTGCCGGAGCCCGTCACCTTCACGCCGGCGTCCGCGACGACCTTGTCGACTTGGGCCTGGCCGTCCAGCTTGGCCTCGGCGCCGCCGGATTGCTTGGTGAACGTAAGCGTTCCGATCCGGGACGTGCCCACGCTCACGGCCGCGGGAGAATCTATCGTCAGAAGAGTGACGTCTCCGCTTACGGTAATTGCTCCCGATGCGCCGCCGCGAACGTTCAAGCTGCCGATCGGGGAAGCCGAATCGTTGACGATCGAAGCGCCCGTCAAAGCCTCGATGCCGTCCACGGACGAAGTGCCGCTCAGAATGAGCTTTGGCGTGTCCAGCGGGTTGTTGATCTTGACCGTCTTGGCTTTGCTGTTCTTAAGGACGATGCCTTGCTCCCCGCCTCCGAGCACATAGATCGTGCCTTCGATCTCGGAATCTTCGATCGTGAAGCCGCCTTCCCCGATTCCGGGAGCGAGGTACAGATCCCCCGATATTTTCGCTCCTTTCAGGACGCCTCCGGCCGTATTGATCACTACGTTGCGCGAGCTCACGTTCTCGTGAACGGAGGAATCGGCGATCAGACTGCCCATGATGTTATTGATCATCTTGATGGCTTCCGCGCGAGTCATCCCCTTTTTAGGCTGGAACGCTCCGCCCGCCCCTTGCGCGTATCCCGCTTCCTTCAGCGCATACACCGCCGACGCCGCCCACGAAGCGATCGCTTCGTCGTCCGCGAACCTCGGGCCGGTCGCGGAAGAGGAAGCGACGTCGAACACTCGTTTCAGGATAACCGCCGCCTCTTCCCGGGTCAGCGTCGCCAGAGGCGAGGCGTTGCCGCGAGAGTCGCCTTCCAGTATGCCGGCGGCATGGGCCTTGGCGATTTCTTCGGCGTACCAAGCCGAAGCGTCCACATCCCCGAATTTCTTGTCGCTTTTCGCCTTATAATTAAACACCCGGTTCACGAAAGCGATAAACTCGGCTCTGTTGATCGTTTGTTGCGGGCGAATCAGACCGTCGCGATCCCCTTTCAGCAATCCCGACTCCTTCCAGTAGTCTATCTCTGCGGAAGCCCATGCCGGAATCGGCTCCTTGGCCGCGGACGCGCTCGCCGATTGTCCGAAGGCGAATACCATAGCCGACGTCATGGCGATAGCGATGCTCTTTTGCATTGTTCTTTTCACATTCGTTCCTCCCTTAGCTTTATCCGGGGCAAGCCCCGCTTGCAGCACGATACCGTTTCGACTCGATCCACGAAAGCGGTTCCAGATCCAAGCCTCCTCTCGTCCCCTCCCCAAACAAATTGTAGTAACATTTCATCTTTAATTATTTATGATAATAACAAATTGTCAATATATTTATTTTGTAGTAATAAAAAACGATTCCTTTTTATATGCACTTCCACAGCGTATGAATCCGTTATGAAAATGCTAAAATCCTTACTAAACCCGAAGAAACTCATTGACAATATGTTGTTACGATCTATACAATGCAATTATATTGTTACTACAAATTAGCCGAATAAGCGATTTGTAACACTACAAACGACCTCTTATTCTTAAAGGTGGTGAGCGCCATTCGCCTGTCGGGCATCGGGTTCTCCCGATGGACTCTCTGCGGAAAGAACGGAAAGAAGCAATGCCAATAAACGATAAAAGGGAGATCATTATCCATGAAGAAAACGCTTACCGTACTGGCCGCGACGCTGATCGCCGCGACCGCCCTTGCCGGATGCTCCGGCTCCTCCTCCAAGAAGGACGATATTACGCTGCGGATCGCGATGGTGTCCCCCGGCGAGGGAGTTATTAAAGTCTGGGAACAAATCCGGGACAAATACGAAGACGCCCACCCCGGCATCAAAGTCGAGCTGAACTATCAAGAAGACGCCATCTATCAATCCGTGGGCCTGCCCAACCTGCTGAGCGGCGCGAACGCCCCGGACATTTATTTCGAATGGGCCGGCGAGCGACTTCGCAACCGGATCGAAGGAGGCTATGCGGCCGATCTGACCGAAGCGCTGAAGCAGGAAGGTTTTAAGGACGTCTTCTCCGAAGGAGACTTCAAAGGCATGGAGCTCGACGGCAAAACCTACATGATCCCGACAGCCAGCGACGTCTCCAACATCATCTGGTACAACAAGAAGCTTTTCGCCGAAAACGGCGTCGAGCCTCCGCAGACGTGGGAGCAGTTTCTGGAGGCTTGCGAGAAGCTGAAGGCTGCGGGCATTAAGCCGATCGTCTCCGGCAACAAGGACTTGTGGCCGGGCGGCAACTGGATCGCCCACCTCGTCTCCCGGGTCGTCGGAGAACAGGCCTACGGAGACGCGCTGCAGTTGGAGCAGCCGTTCAACTCCCCCGACTTTGTCGCCGCCTTCGGATATGCGCGGGAGCTGTGGGACAAAGGTTATCTGAACGACAGCGTCAACGCGATCGCGGACGACGAGGCCGACTCCCTGTTCTTCAACGGCCAAGCGGCCATGCATCCGATCGGCAGCTGGCTCGTTTCCGGAGCGATGGAGAGCGCGCCGGATTTGGATCTGGGTTACTTCAACCTCCCGGCCATGCCGGGCGGCAAGGGCGATCAGACGAGCGTGCTCGGCGTTCAGAACGGCTTCGTCATCAACGCCAAGTCGCCCCATTTCCAGCTAGCCGTCGATTTTATGGCCGAATACAGCTCGCCGGAGTCCTCCAAGCAGCTCGCCGACGCGGGGGCGATGCCGATCGCCAAGGGCGGTGTGGACACGGAGCATACCGATGCTCTGTCGCTCAGCCTGATCGACATGATGAAGTCGTCCTCGATGGTCGTATCCCCTCCGGACATCGGCTACAACGTAGAAATCGCGAACGCCTTCAATATGGCCGTATCCCAAGTGCTGGGAGGAGTCAAGACAGCCGAAGAGGCGCTCGCCGAACTGGACAAGACGATAGCTCCGCTTAAAAAATAATCGTTAAGGAGGCCGGCGTCTCTTCGATAATCGAGACGCCGGCCTTCCGCGGCATTCGCATGATGGAGGTGTAACCGTGAATCGCTCCAAAGGAAAATTCGGCATTTCTCCCTACTTGTTCGTCGCTCCGTCCGCCCTGCTGTTCGGTCTGACGATCATCGTCCCCATCGTGCTGACGTTCGCGTTCAGCTTCTACGATTGGAACGGCTTCGGCACGATGACGTTCATCGGCTTCGACAACTACGTCCGGGCTTTTCACGATCGCGTGTACTTGTTGTCTTACTGGCATATTTTCATTTACATCGTCCTGACCGTTATTCTCGAAGTGTTCTGCGGGCTGCTGCTCGCCGGATTGATTACGATGAAGAGACGCGGAAGCGCTTGGTTTCGGGTCGCCTTCTTTACGCCGGTCATGCTGCCCATGATCGTCGTCTCCTACTTGTGGAAATTCGTCTACAATTCCGACTTCGGACTGATCAACGCCGTTCTCGGTAGCGTAGGCTTGGAGAGCTGGACCCGGGTGTGGCTCGGAGATCCGAAAATCGCCCTGTACGCCGTCACCTTCGTATCCGGTTGGGTATACGCCGGTTACTACATGACCATTTTCTACGCCGGCATCCAGCGTATTCCGAACGACATTTACGAATCCGCCTACTTGGACGGGGCGACCGATCGCGATATCTTCTTCAAGATCAAAATTCCGATGATCCGGGATCTCGTCGACGTCGCGATCATGCTGTGCGTGCTGGGAGGCTTCCAAGCGTTCGACCTGTTCTACGTCATGACCAACGGCGGACCTTACAACTCCACGGAAATCGTAACGACCTACATCGTCAAAGTCGTGTTCAGCAATATGAGCGTCGGCTACGGTTCGGCTCTTGCCGTGCTTATGTCGATCGTGATCGCGATTCTCGGCATTCTGACCAACAAGCTGAAGAAAAAAGAAAGCGACGCTCTCGAGTATTAAGAGAACGCCGCCAGGATTCGGATAGAAAGAGGTGTCGACCATGGCAACTGCCGCTTGGAGCGCGAGCGACGGCAAGGCGGACAAGAAACCGTTCCGCTGGCTGTCCCGCTTGTCGTATTACGTTTTAATGATCGCGCTCTCGTGTTTTTACTTTTACCCGATGATCTGGCTTGTCCTCTCCTCCTTCCGGGAAAACCAGGTCATATTCACCAGCCCGTTCCGCTGGCCTGAGCAAGTGAACTTCGACAATTGGTCGGAAGCCTGGCGCATCGGGCATATCGGCAAATACGCGGGCAACAGCGCGATCGTGACTTCCCTGACGGTCGTCTGCATCTTGCTGTTCGCCAGCATGGCGGCTTTCGCCTTCAGCAAGCTGCCGTTCAAAGGCGGCAAAGCGCTGCTCATGATGTTTGTCGTCGGACTGTTCATGCCGCTGCAATCCTTCTTTATCGCCCAAAGCTATATTTTCGAGAGACTGGGCTTGAAGGATTCCTATATGGGCCTTATTCTGCCCTATATCGGAGTCGGGCTGCCGCTGGCGGTCTTCCTGCTCAAGTCGTTCCTCGACTCCTTGCCGAAGGATCTGATCGAGGCTTCCCGGATCGACGGATGCAACAACCGCGTGCTGTTCGTTCGCATCATTCTTCCCTTGCTGGCTCCGGGCATGGCAACCGTGGCGATCTTCTCGTCCCTGAACGCGTGGAACGAGCTGCTGCTGGCGATGCTGTACATTCAGAACGACGATCTGAAGACTCTTCCCGTCGGCCTGCTCGCGTTCTCCAGCCGCTACGTCACCAATTACAAGCTGCTGTTCTCCGCGCTGGCGCTCATCACCATTCCGATGATTCTGGCCTACATCCTGTTCCATAAACGAATCGTCAGCGGACTGACGGAAGGTTCGTTGAAGTAGACTCGCCATTGCGCCCACTGCGCCGAGACCGGCGAGCCCATAAAACCACGGGAATGATCAGCAAGGACATCGCGCCGCCGGCGAAGGAAAGAACGGCATAGCTCGACTCGGCGACGACCATCCCGGACAAGGCGCCGCCCGAGGCTCCGGTCAACGCGATCAGCACGTCGATCGTCCCCTGCGTCTTGGCCCGGGTGGCCGGCGTCGTCGCGTCGACGATCTGGGCCGTGCCGCTGATCAGGCCGAAGTTCCAGCCGAGCCCGAGCAGGGCCAGCGCCGCGATCAGCAGCGGCATCGAATCCGCAGGGGCCGCGGCGGCGAGAATCCCGGCAAGCAGCAGCGTGACTCCAGAGACGACGGCCATCGCGGGGCGGCCGATTCTATCCGCCAGCACTCCGGTGACCAACGAAGGAAGGTACATGGCTCCGACATGGATGCCGATAACGAGGCCGACTTCTCCAAGCCCGTGCCCGTGATGCTGCATGTGGACCGGCGTCATCGTCATGATCGCGACCATCACGATCTGCGTGAGCACCATGACGGTCGTTCCGACGATCAATCCGCGATTGCGGAACGGGGACGACGACCCGCTTGAGTCGCGGTCGGAGGCCTGTGGCCGGCTTGCCTCCTGCTCGGCGGCCATCGCTTTGGCCGCGAGATAGGGATCGGGCCGCAGAAACACAAGCAGGAACGCCCCGGCCAGCAAGAACGCGGCAGCCGCAAGCAGGAACGGGCCGGTCAACGCGGGGAGATCGAAAGCTGCCGCGAAGTCTCCCATGGGCTCGACCAGATTCGGTCCTGCCACCGCGCCGAACGTAGTGGACACCATCGACAGGCTGACCGCCTTCGCCCGCTGCTCCGGCCTGGCCAGATCGGTGCCGGCATAGCGAGCCTGCAGATTCGTAGACGTTCCCGCTCCGTAGATCAGCATCGAAGCGAACAGCAGCGCAAGCTGATTCGTCGCCCCCGCAAGCACGATGCCCGCCGCTCCGGCGCCGCCGGCCAGAAATCCCGCCGACAAGCCGATCCGGCGTCCGTAACGATGCGTAAGCCGTCCCACCAAATAGGCCGACCCTGCCGATCCCAGTGTAATCAGCGCGACCGGCATGCCCGCATAACTGTCCGTGCCGAGCATCTCCTGAGCCATCAGCGCTCCTACCGTTATCCCCGCGGCAAGCCCCGCCCCTCCGAAGATTTGCGAGATCGCCACGATCATCAGCGTTCTTTTATATAGTCGCTGTATCTCGTTTTCCGTCACCGGTCACTCCCCCTGTTCGTTGGATTATTATAGCACGGCCTGCAAGCGAATCTATCCCCGCTTTACAAGAACTTTGCGTTTTGATAGAATTTCAACGTTCAATTGTTAACCACAATTTCTGATATTGGTTAACAATTGGCGAAACAATGGATGATACTGGAGGCTGCCCATCATGAACACCGCCGCGGTCGATCGCTGGCAATCGCTTGCGCAAAAAGCGTTGAACGGACATTGTCCGACTCCGGAAGAGGGCCTTGCCGTCCTCCGTGCCGACAATGACGAAGTTCTGCCGCTGCTGCAGGCTTCCTTTACGGTGAGAAAGCACTACTTCGGCAAAAAAGTGAAGCTGAACATGATCATCAACGCCAAGAGCGGACTCTGCCCCGAAGACTGCGGTTACTGCTCGCAATCGATCGTATCAACGGCCCCCGTCAAGAAGTATTCGCTGCTCGACAAGGACACGCTGCTGGCCGGAGCGAGCGAAGCGTTGGCCCGGCAAGCGGGCACCTACTGCATCGTGGCGTCCGGGAAGGGGCCGACCGCCAAGGAGCTGGACCAGGTCGTCGAAGCGGTGCGGGAGATCCGCGCTACGATGCCTCTGAAAATTTGCGCGTGCCTCGGCCTTCTGAAGGACGATCAGGCCGAACGGCTCGCGGAAGCCGGCGTTCACCGGTATAACCACAATTTGAACACGAGCAGAGCCAACTACCCTTCCATCACGACGACCCATACCTACGATCAGCGCGTCGATACAGTCAGCCAAGCGAAAGCGACCGGCATGTCGCCTTGCTCCGGCGTCATTATCGGCATGGGCGAGTCGGATTCGGAAATCGTCGAGATGGCCTATGCGCTCAGGGAGCTGGACGCCGACTCGATTCCGGTCAACTTCCTGAACGCCATTCCGGGAACCCCGCTGGAGAAGGCCGGCCGTACTCCGCCTATGAAGGCGTTGAAGGTACTGGCCCTGTTCCGGTTCATCTGCCCGTCGAAAGAAATTCGCGTCGCCGGAGGGCGCGAGGTCAACTTGCGCGCGCTGCAGCCGCTTGCGCTGTATGCGGCCAACTCCATTTTCGTCGGCGATTACTTAACGACGGAAGGCCAAGCCGTCACCGCCGATCACGAACTCATCGAGGACCTCGGGTTCGAGATCGAGCCGAATGCCCTATCTTAATCGCGGACATCCGCCTCCAGCTTCTCCCTCTTCAGCCGGCCCATCTTCGTCCAATCCAGCAGCTGCTCGATCGAGAAGACGCCTGCCGGCATCCCGCCCGCATAGACCGCTTCGGCCGCATCGAGCGCGCATTTGGCCGTCAACTCGGACTGCTGACGGCCTTCCAGCCGATATTCGGCGACGGTCGGACGGCCGGCTTTCTCGCCGATCGCTTCGACCTGGACGGCAAACCGCTCGGAGCCGAGATGCACCCGGCCGAAGCCGGCGATCGCCGCCGCTCGAATCGGCTTCAGCCTCAGCAGGCGGTGCAAGCCGAGCTTCCGTACTCCCGCGAGCAGCGCCGTCACGGCGCCCGAGTCGAAGGTCAGCCTCGTCGACACGCTGGGGACGCCCAGCGACCCCGGCAGGGAGCGCTGATCCGAGAACGGAAATCGGTAGGCCCGCTTCCGTCCGATCGCGCCCCGAAAATCCGTCACCCTCGGATCCGTAAAACTGCCTGTCATCTCCGTGCGATTGTTCTTCGTAATCTCGAAGCTTGCTCCCAGATTGTCCACGGTCCATTCGACGGCGGCCTTGCCGTGCCGATCGCCCAGCCCGAGCAAAATCGTAATCTCGATCGCCTCCGTCCGATCGAGCCGCCGATGGGCTTCCAACGCCAGCAGATTCGTTACGCCCGGGGCGAGCCCTACGTTCACAACGGCTGTCGAGCCGCCGCGTTCCGCTTCATCCCGGAGAGCTTCCACCCGGGCCAGGAACGAGAGGTTTGCCGACACATCGATATAATGCGCGCCGCTCAGAAAGCAGGTGCTTACGAAGGAAGCGTCCCCCTGATCCAAACACATGACGACCAGCTTGACGTCGGCCAGCTCCCGGGGATCTACAGGCCGGCCAATGTCCAGACGCATGGGCAGTACCCGCCCCTCCATTGCCCGGCTGAACCGTTCCGCCCGCTCCAGGCTCCTTCCCGCCGCGTAGACCTTGCCGGGAAACCTGCGTCCGAGCTCCTCGCATATGAGGCTGCCTACCGCCCCATATCCTCCTACGACGACGATCCGGTCTTTATCCATATTGCCCTTGCCAGCTCCCTTGCTTATTCTAGATAGTATAAGATTTATTCCCACTTTAGACGAATAAGGAGCTGCCGCGCCATCCCAGAAAGGTGGGATTTCCGCCGCAGGCGAAAATATGGATAACATTAAAAAACGGATCGAACGGTTGGCCGAACAAGCCGTTTCCTCCAAAGGATTCAGATTGGCGCTGCTGGCGCTCCTTCGCGAAGCCTTCCCCTTCGAAGGAGCATGCTGCACCGTCGTCGACCCGCGAACGCTTCTTTCCGCGGGAGCCGTCACCGAGGACGGCGTGGAGGCGATTCATCATCGCCTGTTCGAATTCGAGTACGGGTATCAGGACTTTAACCGGTTCGAGGAGTTGGCCGAAGCGGACCGGCCGGTTGCCGCGCTAGGGCTGGTGACGGAAGGCGATCCGGAGCGCAGCGTCCGGTTCCGAGAAGTGCTGCGACCCGCCGGCTTCGGGGACGAGATGAGAGCGGCTCTGGTGAGCGGGGGCAAATGCTGGGGCTTCCTGACCCTGCTTCGCGGGCAGGATCGGCCGCGTTTTACGGCGGAGGAGCTGGCGTTTCTGACGTCGCTTGCGCCTTCGATCGCCTCCGCTTTGCGGCGAACGAGCTTGGCTGCGGCCGACGATCTCGGCGAGGAGGCGGGGTTGGAGCCGGGCGTGCTCATCGTGGCCGCCGACGGCGCCTCGTTGCTCGAGCTGGCCGCCACCGATTCGGCCGCTTGCTGGCTGGCTGCGCTCCGCGAGACCGAGGGCATTGACGCCGGACTTCTCCCCCGGCCGATCAGGGCGGTATGCACTCGCGCTCTGGTCGGAGAGTCGGACAAGGGGCCGAAACACGGCAAAGCCGCCCGTACCTGCGTCAGGCTCACGGGCGGCTCGTATGTGACGATTCGGGCCGACAAGCTGACCGGCCGGACCCCGGGCGTACAGCTTGCCGTTATTTTCGAACAGGCCCAGCCGGCCGACAGACTTCCTCTGATCGCGGAAGCCCACGGACTGTCCGAACGCGAGAAGCAGCTGCTCCGCGCAGTCGTCCGCGGGCTGTCGACCCAGGAAATCTCGGCCGAGCTTCACATCTCGGTCTACACCGTCCAAGATCATCTCAAGTCGATCTTCTCCAAGACGGGGGCATCCAGCCGCAGGGAGCTGATCTGGAAACTCTTCTCCCGGTACGCCTCCCCGTCAAGTGCCGCAGAAGGTCCGGTAAGGGAGACCTGACGGCTCCGGCGTCTCGCCATACGGCGCTTGCTCGGAGGAATGCGCGTAAGGCTGCTCCAGCACGTCGAGCAAACGCTTCATGACGCTGTAATCTCCCCGCTCGGACGCGGCCTCCAGCGCCTCCTCGACCCGATGGTTGCGGGGAATGACGGCGGGATTGCTGCTTCGCATCAACTGCCGCGCTTCTTCCCGGCTTGCCGTCTGCCGCTCCAATCTCGCCTGCCACCGCTCATGCCATCGTTGAAACTCCTCGACGCCGCGGAGCGCCGTCTCTTGGGGCGCGTCAGCGGTCAGCGCGCGGAATGTGTTCGTGTAATCCGCACGATGCTTCTGCATCAAGATAAGAAGGTCTTTGACGAGCTCCTCATCCGCTTCTTCCTCGTTGCCAATCCCCAGCTTCGCCCGCATGCCCGACATCCAGCGGCCGTGATACTGCTCCCCGAACTCCCCCAGCGCGCCTTCCGCGAAGGCAATTGCCTTCTCCTCTTCGTCGTGCAACAGCGGTAGCAGCGTTTCCGCGAATCTCGCCAAGTTCCAAACCGCGATCTGCGGCTGATTGCCATAGGCGTAGCGTCCGTTGGAGTCGATCGAGCTGAATACCGTCGCAGGATCGTAGACGTCCATGAAGGCGCAAGGTCCGTAGTCGATCGTCTCTCCGCTAAGCGCCATGTTATCGGTATTCATGACACCGTGGATAAAGCCGACCAGCTGCCATTGGGCAATCAGCTTGGCTTGGCGGCGGATGACTTCCTTCAGAAGCGCAAGGGCGTTGCCCTTTCCGTTTTCGTTGCCGTCGTTCCGGTCTCCGATCGCCGCCTCGGGATAATGCCGCCGCAGCGTATAATCAGCCAACGCACGAAGCTCCTCCACACTCCCCCATGCCGCGGTATACTGGAACGTCCCGACGCGAATATGACTGGCCGCCACGCGGGTCAGCACCGCGCCCGGCAGTTCCCTCTCCCGCTGAATAGGCTGGCCGGTCGCCACGACAGCCAGGCTGCGCGTCGTCGGAATGCCCAGCGCATGCATGGCTTCGCTAATGATATATTCGCGAAGCATCGGCCCGAGCGCCGCCCTGCCGTCGCCTCCGCGAGAATACGGCGTTCTGCCGGAGCCCTTAAGCTGGATGTCGAACCGTTCCCCCGAAGGCGTAATTTGCTCGCCAAGCAGCAGAGCCCTTCCGTCGCCAAGCCGGTTGAAATGGCCGAACTGATGCCCCGCATATGCCTGAGCGAGAGGCTCCGCGCCATCCGGAATCCGGTTGCCGGCAAACACGTCCGTCGCATCGCCGTCCCGGAGCGCTTCCTCGTTCAACCCAAGCTCCGCCGCAAGCCGTTCGTTCAGAACGACCAGCTTCGGCGCGCGCACCGGCGTCGGCTCCATCTTCGTATATAGCGTCTCCGGCAGCCTGGCGTAGCTGTTATCGAAGTTCCATCCCGCTCTTCGCGGCTCGTTGTTCTCTTCCACAATATCACCTTGCTCCCAGTAAACTTTTTCACCGTTCCAACGATCCAGCCTTATTATACCCCGCAGGCCATTGAATGAAAGAGAAAGCGGGAATTTTTTTATCCCGGATTGCCACGGTATCGCTTGCCCGGACTCCGAAAAATGGGGATCAGTCCCCTTGAAGGAACGGAGTCCACTCCCCCGACGCATACAGCCGAAGCCGGTGCATGGCGCGGGTGCAAGCCGTATAGAACAGCTTGCGCTCGCTTTCCCTCCCGTAAACTTCGGAGGAAGCGTCGTAGATCAGCACCGCGTCGAATTCGACGCCCTTGGCTAAATAAGCAGGGATGACCATGGCGCCCTTCTCGAAGGAAAGAGATTTCTTCGTAATGAGCCGCAGATCCATGTGTCCTCGGGCCGTCAGAAGCTCATAAGCTTCCGCGCTCTCGGCCGCCGTTTTCGTAATGACGGCAATAGACTCAAAGCCCTCGTCCCGAAGCTCCGTTAGATCCGCCGCGATTCTCGCCGCCCGATTCTCGCGATCGCCGGACTGAATAAGCCTGGGTTTGCCGCCGCTCCTCTCGAACGGCACGATCTCATCGTTATCCGGCAGCAGCCGCTTCGTAAACTCCACGATCTCACGGGTAGAACGATAGCTGCGGACAAGGCGGATCAGCGTCGTGTCGTCCTCGCCGTACAGCCGTACTAGCGGCGATCCGGACCCTCGCAAATCTGTCGCCTGAGTGAATATCGCCTGGCCGAAGTCGCCAAGCACCGTCATGCGCGCGCGGGGGAACAGCTTTTTCAAATACTCGTACTGGAACATCGAATAGTCCTGCCCCTCGTCGACGAACACATGCCGCACCTCCGTATTCGTGCGGACCCCCTCGACAAGCTCTCTCAAGTACAGGTAAGGCGTACTATCCTCGTAGAACAATTCGGAACGGCTCAACTTCTCCTTCGTCTGTTTGCAGATGTCCGCCCAGAATGCAGGAACTTCGGACTCGCCGGTCATCTTCCGATACTCGACCTCGTCGCCGAACAGTTGGACGTACAGCTTATTCATGTCTATGAATGCCAGCTTCTTCACGCTGCGCCTTAACGGAGCAAAGCTTTCCTTGACCACCATCTGGCGAAGCAGCTCCTCCTCCCGCTCGGCGTAGTCGAAATCTCCTTCGTCCCCCCGGCGCTCGTTGCGAAGCTTCTCTTGAATGACCGCATACTGCTCGGCGAAATCGAACACGCCGCGTTCCTTGTGAAGCTGGCCGTGAACTTCCGCGTATCGATCGTTGTCGAGGTAATTTAGCTCCTCCTGAACCCAGGAAGCCTCCCGTTCCTTACGCTCCAGCGTCCGAAGCTCCTTGAGAAGCCATTCTTGCAGCAGCGCGACGCGATTGGCCAAGCGGATGGACGGATCTCCCCCGTAAAATTGCGCCTCCATCCGCTCCGCGCTAATCAACTCCCGATCCCGAAACCGTATAGCGTTAAATCGCATTCCTCCCCTCTCAAGCCATTTCGCATAGTGCTGGAGCGCTTGCAGGTAAGCCTCCGACGCTTTGTATTTGACCCCTTCCATCCGCGCCTCGTATCCCGGCTCCTTACGAGCGGAAAGAACGTATTCGATCTGATCGAACGGATCTTCCAACGAGAACCCCGAGCCGAGCCAATATTCGAGATATTCCTGAAAAGTCGCCTGCTGCATGTTCTCTTCGCCAAGCTCGGGGAGGACCGTGGCGACATAGCTGTTAAAAATCGGGTTAGGCGAAAAAAGAACGATCTGGTCGGCGCTAAGCTTATCGCGGTGTTTGTATAGCAAGTAAGCCACTCTCTGCAACGCTGCGGAAGTTTTGCCGCTGCCCGCCGCCCCTTGGACGATCAGCATCCTGCTCTTGTCGTCGCGGATGATTTCGTTCTGCTCCTTCTGGATCGTCGCCACGATGCTTTTCATCTGCGCGTCCGCGCCCTTCCCTAGCACCTGCTGCAGCAGTTCGTCTCCGATCGTGACGTTCGCGTCGAACAGATTGCGAATGCGGCCGTCCTGAATCCGAAACTGCCGCTTCAGCTCCATCTTCCCGGCAATGCGTCCGCCCGGCGTATCGTAATCGGCCGGACCCGGTGAATAGTCGTAGTACATGCTCGCGATCGGCGTGCGCCAGTCATATACGAGGAAATCCATGCCATCCTCTTCGAGGAATGACGCAACCCCGATATAGATTGGCTCGCTCAGGCTCAAGCCGTCCTCCCGGAAATCGATCCGTCCGAAATACGGCGACGGCAGCAGCCGGTTGAGGCTGTTCCACTGCTTCATCAGCTGCCGATGGCTGCGCTCCCGTTCGGACAATACCGCCGCCTGCTGCCGGATCGTGAAGAAGGTTTCCTCGAAGTCCTCATCCGTGCTCGTATTCACCGTAACCTCTTCCCAGAAGCGCTTGCGCATATCCGTGACCTGTTCCCGCAGCCCCGCCGCCTCCGGCTCCAGTTCGGCGATTCTAGCTTCCAATTTGTCCGTCACCGAGTCGAGCCGTTCCTGCTCCGCCTGCCAAACCCGTGCGTTCGTCATCCTCAAGCACACGCTCCCCGTTCATTCGTTTTAGGAAAAATAATCACACTTGACACGCCGCCGATCGCCATGGTAAGATTAAGTTGTAAATAGAATGTTACTCTTGTATCCAAATACAAAATATGCGTTTTAATCATAGCACAACGCATCTCGTCGTGCAATTTTTTTATGCGCACATAAAGAGGCAACTCCGGGCTATTGCGGTCATTCGGCCGCGATAGCCCGGAGTTGCCCTTTCGTCCATCCATGCGACTCTTGAATCCGCTCTCGAAATATTGCTGGATTGCAGGCTTTTCCCCTTGCTGCCCTGCCGGCACCCGGCTCTAGGAGCCGCTCTCGTCCCCGCTCCACAGTCTGCGGAAAGACTCGCTTCGCTCCAGAAGCTGCTCCGCAGTGCCTTCCACTTCGATGCGGCCGTCCTTCAGAACAAGGACGTGATCGGCTCGGGCAAGCGCGGCTTTGCGGTGCGAGACGACGAGGCAGGTCGCCTCTCCCCGATCGCCGAACAGCCGCTCCCACAGCTTCTGCTCGGTTTCGACGTCGAGCGCGCTCGACAGATCGTCGAATACGTACAGCTCGGCATCCCGCACGAGCATTCTGGCCGCGGCCGTCCGCTGGGCTTGGCCCCCGGACAGCTTCACGCCGCGCGGCCCGATGACCGTGTCCAACCCTTCGCGGAAATGACGCAAGTCCTCCTCCAGCACGGCCGTATGCAGCGCGCGCTCCAGTTGACCGCCGCAGTCCTCCAGACCGAGCAAAATATTTTCACGTAGCGTATCGCTGTACAGTCTCGGCACTTGCGCGGAATAGGCGCTGCGAGGAGGCACGAAGAAATTGCCGGCGTCCTCCACCTTGCGTCCATTCCAGAGAACCGTCCCCGCGTCCTGCGGAAGCAGGCCGAGCAGCGTGCGTACGAGCGTCGTCTTGCCCGACCCGACCGGTCCCGTGACAACGGTGAACGAGCCGCGCCGCAGATGGAGGCGAATGTCCTCGACGCCCCTTCCCGTCTCCGGATACCGGTAAGTCAGTCCGCTGACGTCAAGTTGCTCCAACCGTTCGTCCGCTGCCATTCCGACAACGACCGGCCCCTTGTTCATCCGGTGTCCCGCAACCGCGGATGCTTGCTCGTTCTTGTCCGAAGCATTCGCCCGCAGCCTTGCCGCGCCCGGCTCCCGCTCCTTCCCGCCAAGCGTATTCGCTTCCGTCAGAATTTGGGCCGGCGCGCCCTGAAGCAGGTCGGTCAGCCGCTCCTTGGCGACGGACATCTGCTTGAAATAAGTCAAAAACGTGCCGAAGTTGGAGATGAACTGGGTTACGAACGTCAAATAGTACACGAACAGCGAGAAATCTCCGACCGTGAACTCGCCTCCGCGCATCTTATGCCCGGATATCAGCAGAATAAGCCCCGTTCCCAGATTCACAGTATTGGAAAAAACCGAACCGAGCGTTTCCGTCATCAGCTTGTCTTTCAGCAACGACTTGCGGCGTTCGTCGTTCAGCCTTCTGAACCGTTCCGTCACTCTACGTTCGGCGCCGGCCACTTGAATGGCCTGCACGCTGCCGAACATCTCGCTGATCGCTTCCGTCACCTTCGCCGTCGATTCCCGGCTTGCCGCGCGGTACTTCTGCAGCCTTGTCGTGGCCAACTGGGCGGCGACGATCACGATCACGAGCGGCAGAAACACGAGCATCGTCAATTCCGCGTCGATCCGCAGGAGAATAAAGCACGAAACGACGGCGAAGCAGGTCATGCCGAAGACGTCCACCGACCAGCTGACCGCCTCCTCCGATTGATCGACGTCGTCGCGGAAATGGCTGATCGCCTCCCCGGGCGAACCCGGAATCGCTCTCGCTCCCGGACGTTTCAGAATATGCCCGAGCACGTTGCGGCGCAGGAGCATCCCCATTCGAAAACGGAAATTCACGTCCGTAATGAACCCCAGATAGACGGTCGCGCTTCTCGCCAATGCGAACCCGACCAGCAGCGAGACCAGCGTCCACGTGCCCAGTTCCGTTGCCGCGTGCCCTGTCAACGAATCGAAAAATTCCTTCGTGATAAGGCCCGGCACGATCGGCATCAAGTAAATCGCCGTCCACACGAGCGCGTTGAATACATACCATCCCGGGCGGTAACGGATCAATCGCCACATATACGAGAACGTACTCATGCTAACACCTCCTCGAGCCCGGCGGCCAGCATGCGGCTGAAGCGCGAGTCCGGATCGGCGGCGAGCGCCTTCCTCGGCCCGCTCTCGACGATGCGGCCCTGCTCCAGAATGACGATTTTGTCGGCTCTCTCGACGGTCGCCAGCCGATGCGCAATCATGATGCAGCTCCGGTTCGCCAGCAGCTTGTCGACGGCCCGCTCCAGCCGATGCTCCGTCAGCGGGTCGAGCCGGGACGAAGCTTCATCCAGAATGACCAAGCCCGGGTCGGTCAAGAACACCCTCGCGAATGCGAGCAGCTGCCCTTCTCCCGCGGACAGGCTGCCCCCGCCCGAAGCCAGCGGCGTATCCAACCCCTCCGGCAGCGAATCGTACCACTCGCCCAGTCCAAGCTCGCGAAGCACGCCGATCATGCGCTCGTCCGGCACGCTCTCGTCGTAGAAAGTCAGATTGTCGCGCACGCTGCCTTGGATGATCTCGATGTTCTGCGTGACGAGCGCGACCTTCGTCCGCAGCTCTCCAAGCATGCATTCGCGGATATCGACGCCTCCGAGCCGCACGCTACCCTCCCGCGGGTCGTAGAAGCGAAGCAGCAGGCGCGCGAGCGTCGTCTTGCCGCTGCCGGTCCGGCCGAGCAGCCCGAGCACTTCGCCGGGAGCGAGCCGCAGCCGGATGCCGTCCAGCGTCGGCTCGTCGTCGTATCCGAACGTGACGTTGTCGAATTCAACCGCCAGCGGTTCCGAGGGCAGCTCTGCTCCCGGACCGTCCTGAATTTTCGAGCGCGTTCCCAACAGCTCCCGGATACGCACGAGGCTGGCGTCGGCCTTCTGCAAATCCTCGATCTGGGTGCGAATTTTCTCGATCGGCTTGGCGAGCAGCTCGGTATAGTAGAAAATCAGGTACACCGTCCCGATCGTAATGCTGCCCTGCTTCCACAGGTACGCACTGATCGCGAACGCCATCGCATTGCCCAGAGCGAACACGATAATCGTCGTCACCCACATCGACGCGAACCCGAGGAACGCCTTTGTGCGGATCGGCAGCATCCGGCTCAGCAGGCCGTAGAAGCGGTTCATGACGAAGCCCGTCGCCCCGTTGGCGCGAGTGTCCTCCGTCCCTTCCAGATGCTCGCCGATAAAGCCGTAAAACTCGGCATTGACCTGCCGCCACTTCGTCCATACCGGAAGCGCGTATTTGCGAATCCACTGAATAACGAACACGGCGCCGATCACGAACAGCAGCATGCCTGCTCCGATCAGGACGTTTTCTCGGAAGAGGAGGACGATGATGCCCGCCATCAGCAGCAGATTGCCGCCCAAGTGGATGATGAAGCTGGAGAAAAAGTTGGCGAGCGCGTTCACGTCGCCGTCCACCCGTTCGATGATCGAGCCCGTCGTGTTCGACTTGTGGAACGACATATCGAGCTTCAGGCCGTGCTCGGCCAGGTCGCCCCTCAGCCGGTTCGTCGTGCGCCAAGCCAAGTTCTCGCTCACGTAAGTCGCGATGACGGAGACGACCTGCTGAATGAGCGAGAAGCCGATGAACAGCAGCGCAGCGTAATAAAGCGGTTCCAACGAACGGTCGGATTGGGCGGTATCGATAAAATAGCGGATGATTTGCGGATTGACCAACTGTAAGCCGATCGAGCCGAACAGCAGCGCCGCGAGACCGATTAACGCGCTTCTCTGCGGAAGCAAGTATCGGCTAAGCATCTCGTAGTAATGCCCGATCGATTTGGTTTTCGCGGTCTTGCCCATAACTTGCCTCCTCGCGCCATTAGACGTAACAAAGGCGACAACCGGCCCTATTCAGAGGGGTTATCGCCGCTTATTTGAATGTATCCGAAACGGCCGCGGCCGTCAATCCGGTCCGGTTTCTTTCTCACTGCCTCCGAATTGTCCGCGGACTGCCGCCTCCCGCGCATAACCTATCGATAAAGAAAGCCGCCGCACAGCCGATAAAATAACGAATCAAATCCACCGCCAGAAAACCGTGTCCCATAATCAAAGCGCCTACCGTTGTCGCCCGAACGCCATTGATCCACTCCGCCTGATAAAGCTGGCTGAACTCGATAGCGAAGCTGAACATCAGCGCGGCCATCAAGGCCGCCAGTTTGCTTCTCCCGACGAGCAGCGCCCGAAAGCCGCAATAGACCATAGCCGCCCACAGCGCGTCCCCGGCATGCACGGAGATCAGCGGCGGAAGCCCGGACGAATACCTTCGGACGCCGAGTCCCAGAACGATAAGCAGCGCCGCGGCCGCCAGATAGAACATGCGATGCTTCATCCGTCTTCGCCCCCAAGCACAAGTCCCGAAAAAAAGACGACAACCGGCCCGTTACAGGGGTTATCGCCGTTAATTCGACGTATCGCTACCCGTTTCATTGGTCAATTCGATTCCAACGCGCCGTTTTATGATTTCGTTACAGCTTCTTGCCCAGCACGTGATTCAGAGGGATATAACCGATCGATCGGCTGTCGTCGCTATGGTTGCGATTGTCGCCCATGACGAACACATGCCCTTCCGGCACCTCCCAGATGCCGCCGACGAACGCGTTCATCTCTTCTTTTATATACGACTCCTCGAGACGTTCGCCGTTGCGATACAGCTGCCCTCCGGTAAGCTCCAGCATATCGCCCGGCTTGCCGATCACCCTTTTTACGTAGTAGATCCGATCTTCATCCCTGGTCAGCAGCTGGATCAGCGGATTTTCCATCACGTCGTCCATGAAGGTGCGGTCCCGGTTCACTCTGCTGTCTATAATGACGATATCGCCGTAGTCCGGCATATAGGAAAAAGTATGGGACAGCTTCGACACGAACAGCCGCTGACTATCCCGCAGCGTCGGATCCATAGAGTGCCCGTCCACTCGATAGGGCTGAAGAAGAAAGATTCCGATCAGCAGCGACAAGATGTAGGCGATCGCCAGTGAGCCTACCCAGCTGCGTATTTTTCTGAACACCTTCACGCGGACACTCCTTTTTCCTTTTTCTATTATTCTAGCATGATCGGGGATTGAAATCACATTCCTCGCCGGAGTCAATAAAAAGAAGCAAGCCCCCCCTCCGACGGCTCGCATTCCATTGTGCGAGCCGCGTTAGAGGATACTTGCTCCTTGGTCGGCATTAGAGGCGACTACGAAAAACTATTAAGGTGTTACCGGATCCGCAGTAGGCGCAGGAGACGCTACCGTGATCGCCCCGCTGCCGGGAGCGGAAATATTGTGTATCGTAGCGTTCGTTCCGTCCGCTACGGACAGGACGTAGATTTGATAAGCCGTATTGGCCGCCAATGTGCCGCCGATAACCGTGCTGCCCAGAGACAGTTCGACCGTGTTCGTTGCCGGAGTCACCGTGGCGGACGCTTGGCCGCGCAGGTTGTATGCGGTATTCGCATCCATAGCTCCAGCCGGACTCAATAACAACACTACGTATTGCAGAACTCCCTTCGGATCGCCTGGAGTCCAGGTGACGACCAGTTTATCGGCGCCGGCCTGTACAGCGCCCACATTCGTAACCTGGGCTACCTGAACCGGGGAGGTTAGGCTGATGGCTGCCGAAGGAGCAGACAACGAGCTGCTGCCGGTTTTGGCTACAGAAAGCACATACACTTGATAGCTGACGTTGTTCGCGATAACCGCACCGCTCGTATCGGTTGAGACCCCTCCCAGATTCAAGATCGGATTAGATCCGTTCGGAGCGAACGTCGCATACGGATTGGCACTAATCGCCGTCGCCAGCGTAAAGGCGCTGCCGCTTCTGACAACGAATATTCGGTATGCTTGAATGTTGCTCTCGTCCGCTGCTCTATTGAAGCTGACCCGCAGGTCCGCGCCTGTTCCCTGGTCGCCCGTATCGCTGACGGCGATGCCTGTCACCGCGGGAGCCCCGGAAGTCGTCAAAGTAACCGCCGGAGAAGCCGCAGACAAAGCGTTCACGCCGTGAGCAGTACCGAAACCTACCGACAGGACAAAAATTCGGTACGGCACGTTGTTCTTGATCGGTTGATTGTGAATGTCGACGGCATTGCTTGCCAGCACTGCATTATGGTTTGCGCCGGGATTAGCCGTCGTGAACAGCGCCGGATTCGTGATCGCGTTAGCAGCGTTCAAGTTGAACTGGTAAGACGCCGCATCCGGGACGATGAAAATCCGGTATTGGGCGATGTTCGTTTCCACGGACGCCTTGGTGAACGATACGCGCAAATCTTGGCCGTTGCCGTTATCCGCCACATCGGTTCCCGCGACGTTCGTAACGGCCGTTACGGTGCCTTTGTTCTCCAACTGAATCGTTGGAGAAGCGGCGGACAGCGCGTTGCCGTAAACGTTGGAGACGCCTACCGACAGGATGAACACCTTGTACTTGATGCCGTTCTGAATCAGCGCGCCGTCGATGTCGCGGGAATCTGCGTTCAGTTCCTGAACGATGTTAGTTCCTTTTTTGTTGATCACCGTATAGTTCTGAACGGCATTCGCGAAGTTCAGGTTGAAATTAGGCGCCGCGATCTCCTTCACGACATACGCCCGGTAATGAGCGATGTTGTTCTCGTTGGCCGCTTTGGTGAACGACACGCGCAAGTCTTGGCCGCTGTTGTAATCGGCCACATCGCTGACGGCGACGTTCGTGACCGCCGTTACGTTGTTATTGCTAAGCTGAATCGAAGCGGACGGAGAAGACAGCGCGTTGCTGCCGTTCACAGTGCCCACCGACATGACGAATACCCGATAAGCGACCCCGTTCCGAATCGTCGCTCCGTCCACGTCGCGCGCGCCTGACGCCAGCGCCTGAACGATGTTCGAGTTCGTTTTATTGATCGTCGTATAGTTGTTCGAATTCGTGACGGCATTCGCCGTGGCCAGTCCGAAGCTTCCTGCGTTCGCTTCCTTGACGACGAATACACGGTAGTTCTTGATCAGCGACTCGTTGGAGACTTTCGTGAACGATACTTGCAGGTCGCGGCCGTTGTTGTTATCTGCCACGTCGCTGACCGACAAGTTCGTTACCGCTTGTACTCCGGAGTACGTCAACGTGATGCTGGAGGAAGCCGCAGAAAGCGAATTGGCGTAATTGTTGTTGTTGGATACGCCCATGACGAACACGCGATAGGCGACGCCGTTCGTCACCGGATTGCCTCTCGTGTCTCTCATATTCGAAGAGAGAACGACGTTGTAATTGTTGCCCGTTCGATATTGATCGTAATAGTTGCCGGAAGACACCCGGTTCGCTTCCGTCAGGTTAAAGGACGAGTAATCGCCTTCTCTGACGACGAAAATTCTGTACGAACCGATTCTCGATTCGTCGGAAGGCTTGTTGAACGTCACCTGCAGGTCGCGTCCGTCGCCGTTGTCGTCCACATCCGCGACGCCCGTAATGACCGGAGTCTGAGCAGATGCGCCGAGCGTAACGGAGGCGGAGCTCGCGGACAGCGAGTGCGACCAGTTGGCCGTATTCGAGCTGACCGTCATGACGAAGGCCGTGTACGCTACCCCATTGCGGATGAGATCGCCGGATGTATCCCGAGCGGACGAGTTGAGCGTCACGCTGAGCGCGCCCGATCCCGACGTCTTGGCAACGTTCGTATAGTAGGAGCTGGACATGCCGTTCGCTTGGGATAGATTAAATCCGGAAGCGTTGGCCGATTTGACGATCATGACCCGGTAGCCGGATACGTTGCTTTCGCTAGACGCTCTGGAGAACGTAACCCTCAGATCCCGGCCGTCTCCTTGATCCGCAACGTCCTCGATTTTCACGTTTGTCGCCTGACCTACGGCTGGGTTGGACTTCAGGGTAATCGAGATGGAAGAGTCGGAGAGCGCGTTCGCATCGGACCCCACCGTCAGAACGAATACTTTATATGCTTGATTCGCGCGCAGCAGCGCCCCGTCGACATCCCGGCTCTGCGCAGTAAGCGTTACGCGTTGGTAGGAACCCGACTTGGATACGGACGTATAGTTGGCCGCGCCGACGGCCAGTGCTTTGGCCAGATTGAAGGAAGAGACGTTCTCCGCCTTCACGACCAAAATCCGGTAGCCGCTGACGTTCGATTGGTCGGCCGGCGTCGAGAAGCTGACCTGCAGATCCCGGCCGTCGCCGTTCTGGGAAACCTCCGTCACACCGAGCTGAGTGACTTTGCCGACTTCCTGAACGGCCTTGGTCGTAATCAGCACGCTTTGCGACAGTTTATCCCAGCGCACGTCGTCCCCGAGAGCCTCGCTGACGAACCGGACCGGAACCATCGTGCGGCCGGCCAGCACGCGCGCCGGAGAATCCAGCGTGACCGTCTGGTTGTTGATCGTCGCCGTCCTGGCGCCGATCGTCAGCACGATCGTCGTGTCGCGCTTCTTGGCGGTAACCGTCTGGGCCTTCTGATTCCAGAGCACTTGCGCGTTCAGGGCCTCGAAGATGCCGCGAAGCGGAACCATCGTGTACCCTCCGATCAGCAGCGGAGGCTGGTCGGTTTGAAGAATTTGGCCGTCGATGAAAATACGGATCGGAGTGGCGGCCTTGGCTCCTTGCGGTTGGTGAAAGAAAGACAATACGATGGCGAATGCCGCTAGCAAGGAAAGAAATTTACGCACTGAATTCATCCTCTCTGGGCGAAAAATGAGTTTTATTCCCTTTTCCGCGTTCGCGTTTCATGATCTTGGTAATTTGACGCTCGAACGCCGGCGAAAGTTTCAGCAAATCTTCAGCTAATTTATAGACGTCGAAAGAGTCAGAAAGTTACTATGGTTCTTCATGAAAAATAGACAGGCCCGCCGGGAAGTCGACTTCGCCGCGGGCCTGCTCCTTATGTTCCTAAATCTTTCCTTCGAACAATACGATAAGAGATGCAGCCCGACAGAACGAACAGCAGAACGGATACGGCGACGACCAGGCCTCCCAATGCGATCGGCGGCCATGCCCTCAGCCTTACTCCCAGCTCGTATCCGCTCCCGTATACGCTGCCTAATACGCCGGACATTACGAATCCCGCCAATACAATCAACGCCAACGCCGCCCCAAGCGCCACATGTTCCCCTTTGGATCCCAGCCAATAATAGGCGGGCAAGTAGATTGCCGAGAAGAAGAGAACGATTCCGATTATGAAAGCGATCATAAGCCCCGAGAACCCGTGCTCTCTTCCTAGCGCGTAACGATTGATCAAATTCATGGCTACCGTAACGGCAATCCCTGCAGCGGTAAAGACCAGAGCGGTCGCATAGCGAGCTCTTACGATTTGGCCGCGGGTAACGGGCAAGCTGCCTACGAACACCAAGCTTCTGTTCTTCAGTTCCAGACCCGATCCCATAACGAGCATCATGACGGCCGGAAGCGCGCCCAACAGAATAAACGTCCCCTTGGTAATGAGTAACCCGAAGAGCAGCGCATATAACGCGACGAACAGATAGTGCCACCGCAGCACGAGCAGATCTTTACGCACGAGATTCAGCACGATGCCGTTCACCCCTAACGGTAAAATACATAATGTCCTCCAAGGTGGGCGTTTCGATAATCGCGCCGTCTCCGAACATTCGAATCGCTTCCCCGCGATCGCGCGCCAGCCCTTCGAATCCCGTCCCGGTTTCCCTAATGCCTACGAACGCTTGACGGACGTCGCGATCCAACCATTTCTTATCGCCCTTGATCAGGGCATATCGGTCGAATAGATCTTCTTTGGACTCGTTGAAAACAACGGTTCCTCGATCGAGAAACACAATGTAATCGGCGATCCGGTCGAGGTCCGTCGTAATGTGGGTGGAAAACAGGATCGTTCTGTTCTCGTCCAGCATCAGACCGGAGAGAATCTCCAGCATTTCTCTCCGAAAGACGGGGTCCAACCCTGCCGTCGGTTCGTCCATAATGAGCAGCTCCGCTCCGCCGGAGAGGGCGAATGCGAGCGACAGCTTCATTTTCATGCCCTTGGACAAAGAGCGAATTCGGCTGCGGGGAGAGAGCTCGAACCGATTCAGGCAATCGCGAAACGTTTGCGCGTCCCATCGCTTGTAGAACGGAGCATAGATGCTTCTCATCGCGTCGATCGACAGATGCTCGTACAGGGTATTCTCTTCGGACACGAAACCGATTCGCGCTTTGATCCCCGCTTCCTGCTCGGGCATTTGCTCGCCGAAAATCCGTATCTCCCCGGCGCCGGCTGCCGACAAGCCCATGAGCAGCTTGATCAACGTACTCTTCCCCGCTCCGTTCGGACCGACAAGCCCGGTCACGTAGCCTTGGCGAACGTTCAAATCCAACGATCCGAGCGCAAAGGAACTATACTTCTTTACAAGGCCGCGAACTTCGATCGCGTTCATCCTTCCGACTCTCCTTCCTGATCCAGCAGTCGAATATGTCCGATGACTTCTTCCAGACTAAGCCCGAGCGACTTGCCTTCCTTAATGGCCTCCAGCAGCTTGGTCTCCATCGCCCTCAGACGCTGCTCCCGGATGAAAGCTTCGTTCGCTCCGGATACGAACGAACCCTTGCCGACTACGGAATCTATCAAGCCTTCCTTCTCCAGTTCCTCGTACGCCCTCTTCGTCGTAATCACGCTGATCTGCAAATCCTTGGCCAACTGACGAATAGAAGGCAGCATCGTTCCCGGAGCGAGCTCGCCGCTCAGAATCGCGCCTCGAACGCGCCCGACGATCTGCGAATAAATCGGTTCCCCGGACGCGTTGGAAATTTGAATGTTCATGGATTCCCTCGATCCATTGTATTTAGTGTATATATAATATATACACACTAATGGTAGAGCTGTCAATACCGATGCGGTTCAGCATTTTACTACTTGTAGGATCGCTTTCGCTTCTATACAATCAGAACTAGATGTGACCTTATCTAACATCATGATCGGAAAGGGCTTCTATGAGCAACCAAACTGACTGCGATGTCATCTCCCGGCATTATCCGCAAGGACAACTACTGGCCTATTATCAGCCTATCGTCGCCATGGAAACTCGCGCGATCATCGGCTACGAAGCATTGGGAAGAGAACGGATCGACGGCGCGGTGCGCAGCCTCGGTCCCTTCTTCACGGACAATACCGTTCCTGTGGAGGAGCATGTTCGCATCGACCGCATTCTTCGCGAGCAGGCGATAGCCAAACTAAGCAAGGAAGCGGACCCTCCCTTGCTGTTCGTCAATCTGAAGCCTTCGTGGATCTATCGGCACTACAAAAGAACGGGGGAACTGCACACGCTTCAACTGCTGCAGAAATACGGCGTTGATCCTCGCAGGGTGTGCATCGAAATCACGGAGGACGAATTCGGAGACTCCATGTCCGAGCTGACGCAAATCGTGGATCTCTATAGGCAGGCCGGCTGTCAGATTGCCATAGACGACATAGGAACGGGATTCAGCAATTTCGACCGCATGGCCAGAATCCGGCCCAATCTGCTTAAGGTCGATATTCTATTGATGAAAAAGAGCGCCACCCACAGCGGATATCTCGGCGTGCTTCGGTCGTTCTCCAACCTGGCGGAACAGATCGGGGCGTCCCTGCTGCTGGAGGGAGTGGAGACTAGCCAGGATTTGAAAAGGGCGATTCAGGCCGGGGCAAGATACGTCCAAGGTTATCTGTTCTCGCAAGCGCAGGCGGACTACCAGGACCGGCACGCCTTCACTTCGCTGATTGAAGCGGAGCTAATCGCCCACAAGCTTCTGATGAAGGAAACCCGGCTTCTCTGGGAAGGGATCGGCAACAGGCTGGTCGAGCGCGTGCGGGAGTCCGGCATTCGGGAGCTGCTGGAACGGCGCTCTCCGAACGACGGCGAAGAGGCAGAGCTTGCCGACGAGGCGATCCGCCTGCTGCTGCCGCGCTTGGACGACTCCTGCATGCGCGTCTATCTGTGCCGGACGACGGGAATCCAATTGTCCGCCAACCATTCCCGCAGCGATGCGAAAGGCTGGAAAACGAATCTCGAATACCGCTTCGCCGATTGGAGCTGGAGGCCGTACTTCATCCCCCATCTGTCCCATGACGCCTCGACGGAGACGGAAGCCAAGATTTCAGGCAAATATGCCGATCTGGACACGCACCTGTGGATTCGGACGGTATCAATCCCGATTAACGATGAGCTCGTGCTTCTGCTGGACGTTATCGATTCGTTCGAATAGCGGCACAGAGTCCCCATCCGAACGTTTCGTCGCAGGTCGGTTCGGCGCGAATCGGATTCTCTCCCGCACGCCAGCGGACGGGAAGCGTCACGAGGTCGGCCGTTATCCTGCCATCGCTGGCGGGCGGCTGCCATCCCCAGCTTCCCGTCGTATGGCGGATTTCCCGGCGTTTACCCGCCGGACGAGTATTCGCGCTCCACTTTGCAAATCTTCACCTTATAGCCCTCGTACCACTCCGACCTCCCGCGTTCCTGAGCCACCCGATGCGCCGTGTTGCTCTTCCAATCGGCGATGGCCTCCAGGCTCTCCCAATACGAAATCGTAATGCCGGCTCCCGATGCGTCCCGGACGCTGTCTACGCCGATAAAGCCCGGCTGGGCGGAGGCGAGCCGTTCCATCTCCTCGGCCATCCTGCCGTACCCGTTGTCTCCCTCCGTACGCAGGCTCGTGAAAATCACCGCGTAATATCCGCCATTCGTTTGCCCTTTTGTCTCCATGTCGATCGCCCCCGGTGCGTATTTAGGTTACTGCTTTTATTGTACCTGATTCCGCTTGAGGGTCGAATCGATGTTTTCGATTGGAGGACTGCGAATTCTAAGCATTAGAGGATGAGACCGAATAGTTCTGCGCCCGTTCGCCCCATACTACAGGGAAAATTACCCTTAGCGAAAACGGAGGATGGCAAGTGTCCGAAAGAACTTTGATGGCTTATTTCAAAACGCCCCGGGAAGCGCAGCAAGCGGTGGAAAAGCTCAAGTCGCTCCGTCTGATCGAGCATTCGATCGACCGTTTTGACGGGTATCCGGGGGAAGGCGCGCAGCATCTGGACAAAATCGAAAATCCGCTTTCCGCGGATTTTCCGGGCCTCGGCTATCTGACTCTTGGGGGGAATTTCGCTATCGACGCAGGCGTTCTGGCCGCGGCAAGCGCAAGCGCGAGCGGATTCGACTCGGGCGGATCGGACAACCGGGTGAACGGACGGGACATTCTGTTGACCGCGATCGTTCACGAGGACGATTACGACGAAGCTCTGCGGATCGTTCAGGATTCGGGCGCTTTGTAGGGGGCGTCGAAACGGATCAAGCCCGCTCCGCGAGCTTAGCTCGTGGGGCGGGCTTGTTCGGCGTGTCCGGGGGTCGGCTGGCTTAGCTCTTCGTTCATTCCTGCTCGACGGGGATAACGCTGTCGTCACTGACGCCAGAGTCTGCGCCGGTGCCCAAGCCAGTGCCCGGACTCGGGTCCACGACCGCGCCGATGTCGAGGATTGCGCCCGAGCTTGCGGATTGCCGATACTCCGACGGGGTGAGGCCGGTCTTTTTGCGGAACACTTGCGAGAAATGGCGCATATCCGGGTATCCGACGCGCTCGGAGATGTCCGCAATCTTCAGCTCGGACTCCCGCAGCAGCTCCATCGCCCGTTCCAGACGCAGCTGGGTGACGTATTCCTTGAACCCGTGGCCGGTCTTCTGCTTGAACAGCTGGCTGAAGTAGATCGGGTTCAAATAAACGATCGAAGCTACCTTCTCCAGGGAGAGGTCGGTATGGTAATGTCCCTGAATGTACTGGAGCGCGACTTCGACCGACTGATCCCCGCCGCTGGCATAGTGGTCGTACACCTGACTGGCCGCGGCTTTCCTCATCCGCTTCACTTCGGCCGGCACCTGTTTGAAGTCGGAGAGCCGCTCGGTGTGCAGCACCTGGAACGGCGCTTTGAGATATCGCTTCAGGTGGCCTCTCAACTGATCGACGAGCCGTTGGGGAGTGCTCTCCTTCCGCAGCGTCACAAGGCCGAGCAGGCTCTTGGCGTCGACGCTGGCGACGAAGCCGGTTCCCGCAGATTCGATCAGCTCGGTCAGCACGTTCTCCACGATAAAGTGTTCCAACTTCATATCCCGTTCGCTCTCCATGCGAACCATGATCAGATGGAAGCTCGGATGGTTTTCCGTGAAAGGCTTCAAGTCTAGGCCGCCGAGATCCAGCCCCGACGCCCAACGGGCGAACACGGCCTCTCTCAGCAGGCGTAGATTGTTCTTCAACAGGTACGTTTCCTTGGAGCGGACGTTCTCTTCGGCGATCTCGTCCCCCAGCTTGCGGATCAGTTGGACCAGGCTATCCTTGCCGATCGGCTTGAGCAGATAATCCTTGGCCCCCAAACGGACGGCGTCCTGGGCGTAAGCGAACTCGGAATAGGCCGATATGACGACCCATTTTACATGCGCATGGCTCTTGCGGGAAATTTCCATCAATTCGAGCCCGGTCATCCCGGGCATTAGAACGTCGGTGAGCACGAGATCGATCGATTCGTTCTTCAGCAGATCGACGGCGCCTTCCGGGCTCGCGGCCAAGTAGACGGCGTGCTCGGGAAACTGGTTGCGGATCGTTCGTTCAATACCGCTGCGAATGACGCTTTCGTCGTCCACGACGAGAATATTCAAGAGATTACCCCCTCTCGGGCGGAATGGGGATCGTTACGACGACCGTCGTCCCCTTGTTCAAGCGGCTTCGGATTCCAACACCGCAGCTCTCCCCGAACATGAGTCGAATGCGAAGATGCACGTTCTGCAAGCCGATTCCCCGTCTGCCGGAGCCGACCCGCACGTCGTCTTCGAGTTCCTCTTTACATGAACGATCCCCGTCCAGGGAACGCGACAGGCGAGCAACCGTCTCTTCGTCCATCCCGACGCCGTTATCCTCCACGACGATTTCCAGCTTGCCGTCGCGCTCGTTCGAAGAAATGCGCAGCAATCCCGGACGGTCGAGCGGTTCCAGACCGTACTTGACGGCGTTCTCGACGATCGGCTGGAGAAACATCTTCGGAACCTCGATGTCGAGCCACCGTTCCTCGACCGCGAATTCGGTGTGCACCCGGCCTCCGAGCCGGGTTTGGATAATGGTCAGATAGTGGCGAAGCTGCTCTAGCTCGCGTCGGAGCGGCGCCCGCGAGGCTTCCTCCCATTCGCTGCCGTAACGGAAAATTTGCGACAAGGACAAAATCACTTTGCCCAGGCGGTCGTTCTCGCGCTCGTCCAGCATCCAGTAGATCATGTCCAGAGTATTGAATAAAAAGTGAGGGTTCACCTGAGATTGCAGCGCTTGGAGCTGCGCGTTTTTCTCGCTGATGGAGGCCAGCTTGATCCGTTCGATCAGGTCGTCCATCTGGTAAACCATTCGGTTAAAGGAGCTTACAAGCACGTTCAGCTCCTGATACGATTGCACGTGCACCTGTCCTTTGAAGTTGCCGATCTCCACCTGCTTCATCTGCTGAATCAGCCTCTTGAACGGCGACGAGAAGGACCGCGATACGAACGTGGCGAGCACGGTGGCGGCCAAGACGAGCACGATGACGACGGACAGCAGAAAACGCTGCGTCTCCTGCAGTTCCAACTGCAAATCCCGCTTGGGCGTAATCCCGATGACCGTCCAATCCGCCATGGCGATGCCGGCCGCCGTAATCATGGCGTCCTCCCGGTCGGTAAACAGCACTTCTCCCGGCTTAAGCGGGCCCGGCCACCCTAGCGGAATTCGGTCCATTTCGCTCTGCACCGGATTCGTCCGAATAATTTCTACCCCGTCGGCAGCTTGAATGACGACGTTGCTGCCGGGACCGAGACTGGCGTTCCTGAGCGCTCCGGCGATCGCATCGGCGTCGGTCTCGATCAGGACGATCCCGATCGACTTGAGCGCGCTAAGCTCGAATAGCTGACGCCCGAACGCAAATACGGGACGCTCGATGCCCCCGCTCAAGAGTGAATGGGGATAGACGCCCAGCCAGATCATTTCTCCCGTGGACCGCTGCAGCCGGGTATACCACTCCTGCTCGGAGTGGTCTCTTACGGTCGCTCCGACCGAACGGTCGAAGCTGAACACTTTGCCGCGGTTAGTCACGATATGAATGCCGACGATATCGTTGCGGGAGTAAAAGATGGCCCCGAGAATATCGGTAATTCTGCGCTCCAAATTCACGCCCTCGACCGTCTGGTCGGAGGACGGATTGCGGAGCAGCCTCATCAGCTCGTTATTGGAATTGAGCGCCTTCGTGACGCTGTCGTAGCCCTTCAGCATCAAATCGAACAAGCCGACCGTCTGCGAAATGTTCTTCTCGGCCACGACGCTCATCTTGTCGCGAAGCTGGTCGGTCGCCCTCTGATAGTAGACGAAGCTGACGATCAGCAGCAGGCCGAGCATACTGAAGAGAAAAATAAGAAACAAACGCCCGTGAATGGATCGGAAGTTTATCATTCCACCATGTTACCCCTTTACCGCGCCGGCTACCATCCCCTTCGTTATTTTCTCCGCGAGCAGGAAATAAATGAGCACGACAGGCAATGCGCCGAGTACGAGGAACGCCCCGATCGCGCCGTAGTTGACCGAATACTGGCTGACGAAGCTGTATACGCCGAACGGAAGCGTCTTGAGCTTCTCGGACGAGATGAACGTAGCCGCCATGATGTACTCATTCCAAATGTTGATGAAAGCCAGGATACAGACGGTCATGACCGGAGGAATGGAGACCGGCAGCACGATGGAGCCGAAAATCCGGAATACTCCCGCCCCGTCCACGATCGCCGATTCCTCGATCTCCGTCGGGATCGTTCTCATAAAGCCGCTCAGAATGAATACGGCAATCGGCGTCTGGAAAGCGATATAAGGCAAAATGAGCGACAAGTGCGTGTTCAAAATGTCGATGTTCTTGAAAATGAGCATGAGCGGCAGCAGCGTCGCTTGCATCGGAATCATCATCCCGAGCAGGAAGATGAGCATGACGACCTGGCCGTACTTCCAGCGAAAACGGGTAATCGCGAACGCCGTCAGCGAAGCCAGCAAAATAATGCTCAGCATCGTGACAATCGTTACGAAGCCGCTGTTATACAGGTACTTCCAGTAGTTCCCGCTTTCGATAGCGGCGGAATAGTTGCTCCACTGCCAAACCGCCGGGAGCGAGAAGAAACTGCCCGACAGGATCTCCTCGTTCGTCTTGAGCGAGTAAATAAGCAGCCAGATCAGCGGATACAGCTGCGTGACGAGCAGAACTCCGAAGAAGGCGAATACGGCGATTTTGCCAACGGATACCCGGCGTTTGTTGCGGACCTTAACGACGGGCGCATCCTTCTTCAGGCTTACGGATGGGTTCATGCGGAGCGCCTCCTTTTACGAGAATCGTTTGTCCAGCCGGTTGAACAGCAGGTTGATGACTACGGTAGCCGCCAGGCAGACGACGACCAGGAACGAAGCGATCGCGCTTCCGTACCCGTACTTCATGGACAGGAAGCTCATATTGTACATATAGCTGGCAAGAACGTTGGTCGCGTTTGCGGGGCCGCCGCCCGTCATGACCATGATCAGGTCGAACGATTGAAGCGAGCCGATGAACGAGAGCACAACGGAAATTTTGAAAATCGGGACGATCAAGGGCAGCGTAATGTAGCGGTCGGCTTTGAAGCCGGAAGCGCCGTCGATTTTGGCCGCCTCGTAAATATCGGCCGGAATGTTCTGGATTCCGGTGAATTGAATGAGGATGTGATACCCCAAATACTGCCACAACGCGACGACGATGATAGCGTAGATGGCAATCTTCGGCTCGGTCAGCCACGAATGCGTCCAAGACTCCAAACCGAGCTGGATGAGAATTTGGTTGATCATGCCCCCCATGGGAGCCGGATTATAAATCGTCTTCCAGAGTTGGCCGATTACGGCTACGGACAAAATGACGGGAAGGAAATAACTCGAAACGAGAAAACCCGTGCGACGCACGAAACGGCTGATCAGAATCGCCACGAACAAGGCGACCGGCAATTGAATGAGCATGGAAAATCCCGCGAGCAGGAACGTTCTGCCTACCGCAGGCCAGAACAAGGAATCGTTGGTGAACATTTTTTCGAAGTTGGCCAGACCGACGAACTTCGATTGGCCGATGCCGTTCCAATCGAGCATTCCGTTATAGACGGACACAATGATTGGAGCGAACACCAGACATACGTACAGAAACAAGCAAGGCAGCACGAACGCCGCGATCGTCCATCCCGATACTTTCAACACTTTCAAGGCTCCCGCCCCCTTCAAGCTCTCTCATCGATGACGAAGGGGGGGCGCGAACGCGCCCCTCCATTCTTGACGATTCATTAAGCATCCATTCGCCATTCTTATGTGGACGTTATTCCTTGTTCTCTTCGTAGCCTTTTTGGTGCTCTTTGCCCACTTCGGCCGAGTCCTTCTTCGCTACGAACAGGTTTTGGATGCTGGACAGGTGGACTTGAGCCGTTCCCGGATTCATCGTGTTGTCGAATGCCAGGTCGCCGCCTTTAACGTCCTTGAACATGCCCAGAACTTCCATCGCCATGTCGGAGTAACCTGCCGCTTTGAAGTCTTCGTCGATGTTTTGCGCAACGCCGACGGCGCCTTTCACCGCGAACGCTTCTTTCGGATAGTTCAGCATGAAGTAGTTCAGGAAGTCGAGCGTCTCTTCGAGATGCTTGCTGTTCTTGGATACCGCGAACGCGCTTCCCGGCGCCAACATGAACTCGTCCGGGTTGCCTTTGCCGCCGACCGTAGGGAACTTGAACACGCCGACTTCGCCGTTCTCGCCTACCGTAGAAGTCTCGATGCCGCCGGTAGCCCAGCTGCCCATGAAGTACATAGCCGCTTTGCCCGTTTTGAACAAGTTCTCGCCCGCATTGTAGTCGAAGGAAGTCGCGCCTTCTTGGAACGCGCCGGCTTGAACGAGGTTTTGGAACGCGTCAACCGCTTCTACGAATGCCGGATCTTCGAACGTTTTCTTGCCGTCCAGCACGTCTTGCAGGAAGCCTGGACCGCCGTTCGTGCGAAGCAGCACGTTCATGAACAGGAACGAACCGGTCCAGGAATCTTTCTCACCGATCGCGATTGGCGTCATGCCTTTGGATTTCAGCTGCTTGACGGTGTCGACCAGCTCTTCGAACGTCGTCGGCACTTTCGCGCCGGCTTCTTCGAACATTTTCTTGTTGTAATAGATCAGAGCGATGTTGTTGCCGTCCGGCAAAGCGTACAGGTTGCCGTTGAACGAATAATAATCCAGGATGCCTTCTTGGAAAGTGTCCTTCAGTCCGTTCTTCTCGACCATTTCGTTCAGCGGAGCGAACAGATCCGCGTCTACGAAAGGCTTCATCTGAGCGGCCGGGTTCACGATCGTGATGTCCGGAACTTCCTTGGAAGCGGCTTGCGTCTTCAGCTTCAGCTTCTGCTGGTCGGTGTTAAGCGAATCCAACTCGATCTTGACGTTAGGATGATCCGCTTCGTACTGCGCGACGATCTTGCGCAGCATGCTGTACTTCGGATCGGTCGGGTCGGGATAAATGTTTTGGAACGTAATGGTGACCTTCTCGTTGCCGCCGCCGGATTTAGGCGATTCGGAAGCCGCGGGGCTGCTCCCCGGAGAGCTCGTATCGTTTTTGTTGTTGCCGGAAGATCCGCAAGCGGCCAAGCTGACTGCAAGCACCCCTGCCATAGCGGAGAGAAGCATCTTTCTGTTCAGGAATTTCATCGTACATCCCCCTTGTATGTTGTGATAGCCCCATTATCCGCCCAAGCGCATGGACGAACAATAAAGTTACTTAAGAGTTGATGTTTGTTTTTTAAAGGTGCCCCATTTGGCTCGGCATCTTGCGGTCTGCGCGGCCGTTGTCGAGCGGATTTGAGCGGTTGAACGCTTTTTGCGGTCTGCGAGGCCGTTACGCGGGCGGGTTCCTGCGGTTGAACGCTTTTTGCGGTCTGCGAGGTCGTTACGCGGGCGGATTTTAGCGGTTGATCACCTCTTAGGATCAGGCCAGTTGTAGAAAAAAACATAAGCCATGCCGATTTGGTCGACATGGCTTACTTGCTGGAATGTTTTAAGACTTCTTGCCATTTCAATCGTTTGTTCGTCGTGTCGGACGAGCATGGAGACGATTTCTCGGATTACTTTTTCACTGACGGGGAGTTGCTCATATTGGTACGAGTACGTAAAAAATTGATGTACACCTACACCCAAGCCTTCGGCTATTTTATCTAAATTAAGCAGTGAGAAGTTTTTTTCAGCCCTCTCCACACCGCCAATATATGAAAAAGTAAATCCGCATTTTTCAGCAAGAGCGCTTTGAGATAACCCCTGCGCCTTTCTAATTTCACGGATCCGTTTTCCGACCATGAAGTATCCGCGCGAATTCAATTCCACCCGGACCTGAGTAAGCACCGGGCAGAGGAGAAAACGTTTTTGAAGAGCTGTTTGCCAGGGTGGATACAACGCAATGTCCCGAGTTTATGGAGTGGGAAGACAAGCATCATTACTGTCGAGCCTTGGAAAATGAACGGTTATACTTACAAGGAATGCGTGACGGAGCAAAGCTGGCCATCGCGCTAATGTCCGACCCGTTTGCTATTCCTACTGAGCAAAAAAACGTAGCAAATTAAGAACGATCAGCCGAAATTTGAGATCTCGGAACGAACCTGTCGAATATAGCCATAAGGATCGTCGATCGGAGCCAGTCCGAATTTGGCTCTGGCCTCCAGCGCGAGCTTGCGTGCCTCCTCTCCCCACTTCTGGAGATACGGGGACTCCGCATCGTATTGCTCCTGCTCTCGCAATGCCTTCTCGTAATGCTCCCGGCTGCCGAAGTCGTTATTCAACAGCAGATCGTGGCCATAGAACACCAGAGAGAAAAAATCCCGGATATTCCGCGCCACGGCCCGTACGGGATTGTCGAAATCCATCGGAGACACGCAGACGACCGGAGCTTCCCACAGATCGTCGGAGGCTCCTCTCCGATCCGCAATCCAGGCGAAATGGATGCCGTCGCCCCCCGTGTGCGCGAAAGTAATCGAACGCTCCGGAGTGCACTCGTATCCCCCGTCTCCGTCTCCCCTTACTCCCAAGATCAGACCCGAGGGCGCCGCCCAATCCGGAAGCCTTCCCGCGACACTTTTCTCCCACTCGACGACTTGCTCCAACAGAGTTGGAAGCTTCATTTATTATCGCCCCCTTTTGTCCAATTATAGTTTAATGTCGATGCCGCCTGAAACACACTTCTTGCCTATGCCGCTCAACATAAGCGATAACCATAATTGCCGCTTCAGATAGAGCAATACGTTACACTCCGAGCCCGCGCATTCCTGCAATTTCGCGTCCCGAATAGTATAATGAACGAAGGAAGGAGTGTCCGACAAACTTATGAAAACATTGGTATTAGCGGAAAAGCCCTCCGTCGCGCGGGAAATCGCCAGGGTGATGGGCAGCCATAATAAGAATAAGAGCTATATCGAAGGACCGAAGTATGTCGTCACGTGGGCTTTGGGGCATCTGGTGGGCCTTGCGGAGCCGGAGGATTACGACGCCAAGCTCGGGAGCTGGGCGCTGGAGGATCTGCCGATCTTGCCCGAGAGCATGAAGCTGAAGGTGTTGCGCGAAAGCAGTCATCAGTTCAAGGCGGTGCAGCAGCTCATGCGCAGGCCAGACATCGGCGAGCTGATCGTGGCAACGGATGCGGCGCGGGAAGGCGAACTGCTGGCCCGGTGGATCATCGACATGGTCAAATGGAAAAAGCCGTTCCAGCGGCTCTGGATTTCCTCCCAGACCGACAAGGCGATCAAGGAAGGCTTCGCCTCCCTGAAGCCGGGCAGCCAGTACGAACGTCTGTACCAGTCCGCCCGCTGCCGGGCGGAGGCAGACTGGATGATCGGGCTGAACGTTACGCGCGCTTTGACATGCAAGTTCGGTTCGCCGCTCTCCGCAGGCCGCGTGCAGACTCCGACTTTGGGCATGATCATGCAGCGGGAGAAAGAGATTTTGTCTTTCCACTCGGAAGAATATAGCCAGTTGCGCGTCAACCTCGGCAAGTTCGAAGCGTTATGGCGGGGAGCGAACGGGGATTCGCGAATTTTCGATGCTGCCAAGGCCAAGGATTTGCAGGATAAGCTCGCCGGAAAAAGCGGCCGCATCTCCTCTCTGAAGAAAAGCGAGAAGTCGGTTCCGCACCCGCTCGCCTACGACCTGACGGAGCTTCAGCGGGATGCGAACCGGCTGCTCGGCTTCTCCGCCAAAATGACGTCGAACGTGCTGCAGCGGCTGTACGAGCAGCACAAGCTGGTCACCTATCCGCGTACCGATTCACGCTACCTGACTTCGGATATGACGGATACGTTGAAGGAGCGTTTGTCCGCCGTTGCTATCGGGCCGTATGCGCCGCTGGCGCGTCCACTGCTGCGCGGCCAGCTGCCGCTGAGCAAGCGCGTTGTCGACGATAGCAAAGTGACCGACCACCACGCCATTATCCCGACGGAGCAGGTCGTGATGCTGAACGCGCTCAGCAACGAGGAACGGAAGCTGTACGATCTGATCGTGAGGCGGTTTATCAGCTTGTTCTACGGACCGGCCCGCTTCGATCAGGTGGCGGTAACGGTCGAGGCGGCAGGAGAAACTTTGTCCGCCAAGGGGACGACGATTAAGGATGCCGGGTGGCGAGTCGTCTACGACGGACAGTCGATGGAGGACGAAGAGAACGACGATTCCTCGGAAGACAAGGACACCGTGCTGCCGGAGCTGCGTCAAGGCGAGACGGTCGAGATCAAGCAATGTCGCCTCCAGACCGGAAGAACGTCGCCTCCGAAGCGGTACACCGAAGCCGCCCTGCTGACGCAGATGGAGAAGCACGGCCTGGGAACGCCGGCCACCCGCGCGGACATTATCGAGAAGCTGGTCAGCTCGGATACGATCGAACGGCAGGGCAACCTGCTTCATCCGACGGGCAAAGGCAAACAGCTCATCGAGCTGGCGCCTTCGGACCTGCGCACGCCGGAGCTGACGGCGCGCTGGGAAGCGGATCTTGAGAGGATCGCCCGCGGACAAGGCAAAGCCGATCCGTTCCTGAAGGGCATTCGCGACATGGCCCGCGAGCTCGTCTCCGGCGTCAAGAACAGCGAGGCCAGTTATGTACCGCACAACGTCTCGGCCAGCCACTGTCCGGATTGCGGCACGCGAATGCTGGAGAAGAAGACGAAGCGCGGCCTGCTGCTTACCTGCCCCAACGAAGACTGCGGCTATCGGCGCTCCGGCGAGCAGCAGCTCTCGAACCGGCGCTGTCCCCAGTGCCATAAGAAAATGGTGCTGAAGGAAGGCAAAGCGGGCAAATACGTGCAGTGTCTGCCGTGCGGCTTGACGGAGACGTTGAACAAAGACAGCATGCACATGAACAAACGCGAGCAGCAGCGGCTCGTTAGTCAATATTCCAAGCAGCAGGAGCCTCTCGGCACGAGCCTCGGGGATCTGTTGAAAGCGGCAATGGAAAAGAAAAAAGACTAAACCGGCTTGGCCCGAACCTGGTACCGCGTTCCTCTGCGCGGTCCCGGTCCGGGCCATCGCTATTTTGCGGGGCCCATAAACCCCTCAACCTGGGGCTCGATAACGGTCTGTCGCGCCGTTATTTCCGCGAAACCTCCAACTTTGGCCCCGTTAACGGTCTGTCGCACCGTTATTTCCGCGAAACCTCCAACTTTGGGCCCGTTAACGGTCTGTCGCGCCGTTAACCTTGACCCTTTAGCGCCTTCATGCTACGTTATTGATAATTATTCTCAATAATGAAAATTTGCCCGAAAGGACGATGACGGTGCCCGACCTCCTCTCGCACGATGTGCAGTCCCTCCACGAGCTTGACTCCCTCTGGGTCAAGCTGACCGGCTCGGAATGGATTCCCCGCGGACGAATCGAGCCGCAGCTCGTCGATTCGCATGCGATCCTGGTCATCAAGCAAGGCAAGGGACGCCTGACGATCGACCTTCAAGAGAGCAGGGTGGACGCCGATATCTCCTATCTCGTCTCTCCCGGACAGACGATCGCCGTCTATCCGGAAGGCGACGATCCGTTCTCCCTCTATCTGATCCGGTTTCGCGTCAAGCGCGAGGACGGTTCGGAGGCCAACCTTCCAGCGAGCGGAAAGCTGCCTCCTCCTCACGCGGAAGCCGGGACAAGCAGCGAGGCGCTTCACCAGCACTGGACGGAAGGCGGTCCGCTGGAGCGTCTCCGCGCGCAAGCCGTCCTGCAGGAGTGGCTTTACTGGATTCTGAAGCCGATTCCGCGGACGTCCGCGGCCAATTCCCGGGCGGCGCTGGAACGAACCAAAGCCTATATCGACAGCCATTATCATGAAAATCTGACGCTCGAGCAGCTGGCGCGAATCGCCGAGCTCAGCCCGAAATATTTCGCCGAGCTGTTCAAGAAGACGTACGGTGTCAGCACCATCGATTACGTGACCGAAGCGCGCTTGAACCATGCCAAGCGATTAATCGCGCAATCGGATATGAAGCTGAGCGACATCGCCCACCAAGTCGGCTACAACGACGAATTCTACTTCAGCCGCAAGTTCAAGCAGGCGACCGGGCTGACGCCGTCCGCTTACGCGAAAAACCGCCGATGCAAAGTCGCGGCCTACATGTCGCCTGTTGCCGGCCATTTGCTAGCGCTCAACCTGATGCCTTACGCCGCTCCTCTCCATCCGAAGTGGACGCCCTACTATTACAATGTCTACCGGACGGACATCCCGCTCCATCTCAGCGCCTACCGTTTTAACGAAGATTGGGAAGCCAATATCGCCGCATTGACGGATACCCGTCCCGACGCGATCATCACGCTCGATTACTTGCATCAGGGAGAAAGGGAACGGCTCGAAGCGATCGGCCCGCTGCTCGTTATCCCGTCCAAGGAGGTCGACTGGCGCCAGCAATTGCGGATGATCGCCCGCTTCGTGAACGCCGACGGGGACGCGGAGACTTGGCTGGCGCAATTCGAACGCAAGCTTAAGTTCGTTCGGGAGAGCGTTCGCCGCGAGCTTCGCGACGAGTCGGTTCTCCCGCTCAGCTTCTTCAAAGGACAGTTCTACTACTGCCCGACGCGCGGCATGACGGAAGTCGTGCGGCAGGAGCTGCGGTTGAATCTTCTCGGCCCCTTCGAGGAAGCCCGGTACAACACGCCGATCGCAGCGGACAAAATCGCGGAACTGGATGCCGACCGCATTCTGCTGAACGTCTGCCAAGAACCCGAGACGCTCGCCGAATGGCGAATCCGTCAGGCTTCCTCCCTGTGGCAGGATCTGAAGGCGGTTCGCAGGAACAAAGTATACGAACTTCCCTCCGATCCGTGGCGCGAGTACTCCGCTCATGCCGCAAGCCGGATGACGGATGATCTGGCGCGTCGCCTATGCGGAGATCGTCCAGATTAAATCCGGGGATTATCCATGTTCATCGGTTCGTTTTCCGTATATAATCCTTTGGTGAGAATGATTATCATTACTGATCAAGGAAACGGAGTTGTTGAGGTTATGTTTAAGAAATTAACCGCGCTGGTCATGGCTTGCGCGCTTGTATTCGGTCTTACGTCCGTCGCTGGCGCGGCGCCGGCGGCAAATTCAAAGAGGGAGATTACGTATAAGGGCCAAGTCTATACCGTACCGGTCAAAACCGACAAAATCGTCATCGTAGGCGCATTGGAAGCGATGGAAGACGCGCTGGTCCTGAACTTCAAACCTCTTGGCGCGCCGACGACCGGCGGCACATTCCCGGCCCTGTTCTCCCGGATTACGAAAGGCGTCCAAGGCATCGGCGAGAAAACGCAGCCTAACCTGGAAACGATCCTGAAGCTGAAGCCGGACGTTATTCTCACCAGCACGAAATTCCCGGCCGAGACGAACGAGAAGCTGAGCAAAATCGCCGTGACGATTCCCGTCTCGCACATCTCGACCGACTGGGTTAACAACTTGAAGCTGCTCGGCGATCTGATCGGCAACAAGAACGCGGCTACGCAAGCCGTTCTTCAGTATCAGAGAGAGTTGGCATTGGTCAAAAAGGCGCTCGCCCCGAAGCTTGAAGACAAGACGGTTATGGCGATCCGCATCCGCGCGGGAAATCTGTTCATCTATCCGAAGGACGTTTTCTTTAACCCGTCTCTGTACAGGGATTTGGGCGCATCCGTGCCGAAGGAAGTTGCCGCGGCGAAAGCGCAGCAGAACCTCTCGCTGGAGAAGTTCGCCGAGATCAACCCGGACTACCTGTTCGTCCAGTTCTCTCCGGAAGAGAACGCGGATCAGCCTAAGGCGCTCGAAGAGCTGCAAAAAAATCCGATCTGGAAGAGCCTGAAAGCGGTCAAAAATGGCCACGTCTATGTCAACATCGTCGATCCGCTCGCTCAAGGCGGTACGGCTTACAGCAAAATTTCTTTCCTTCAAGCTTTGAAGCAAACCAAGCTCTATAAAGGCAAGTGAGAAGATCAACATGAAATTCAAAGCCACTCTGCCGGTTCTGCTGCTCGCATTGTCTCCGGTCGCCATCGCGTTCGCGCTGACGCTGTCCGTCGTGTACGGATCTAAGGCCATTCCGCTGGATACGATTCGCGACGCCTTGCTGCACTTCGATCCGGACAATGTAGATCATCAGATCGTCAGACACTCCCGGCTGCCCAGGGCGGCCGGGGCTCTCTTGATCGGAGCTTTCCTGGCCGTATCCGGAGCGCTTATGCAGGGGATGACAAGGAACTACCTTGCATCCCCTTCTATATTGGGCGTGACCGACGGCTCGATGTTCGCCATCACCGTCTGCATGGTCGTCGTCCCCAACGCCCCGATGCTCACGATGATTTTCTATTCGCTGATGGGCTCGGCATTCAGCGTAGCCATCGTCTTCGGGTTGGCCGCATCCGTGTTCACCCGGCTCTCGCCGGTCTCTTTGGCCATTCTGGGCACGGTCATCGGCACCTTCTTGAGCAGCGTAGCGGCCGCGGTCGGAATGTTTTTTCAAGTATCCCAGAACGTCAGCTTCTGGTACAATGCGCGTCTGCACCAGCTGGAACCGAATATGATCAAGCTGGCGATTCCGTTCGCCGTCGTCGGCCTGCTGCTCGCCATGCTCGTCGCCAAGTCGATTACGATGCTCTCCCTGGGCGAGGACGTCTCCGCTGGCCTGGGCGTGAAGACGACCGCGGTTAAGCTGACGGCGATGCTCAGCGTCGTGCTGCTGACGGGGATTGCCGTCGCGCTCGCGGGAAGAATCGGGTTTGTCGGACTGCTGGTTCCCCATATCGTCCGCATGCTTGCCCGCGTCGTCGACTACCGTTGGATCGTGCCGCTGTCCGCCGCGTTCGGAGGACTGTTCCTGGTCTTGTGCGACGTCGGCAGCCGCTTCCTGAACTACCCGTTCGAGATGCCGATCGGAGTCGTCACGGCCATCTTCGGCGTGCCCTTCTTCCTCTACCTGATCCGAACGAAGGGAGGCGGAATGCGTGCCCGCAAAAATTAAAGGAGCCTTCGCCCTCCTGCTTCTCGTCGGCTTGGGACTGATCGCGACGATGGTGTACGTCAGTCTGACGAACGGGGAATTCGACATTACGGTCAAGGACATCGTCCGTACCTTGCTGCGCATCGATCAGAATCGCGACCACGATCTCGTCGTCTTCGAGTTTCGCCTGCCGCGCATCGTCATCGCCGTGCTAGTCGGCATGGGACTCGGCGTCGCGGGAGCGGTGATTCAGGGTGTGACCCGCAACGGTCTGGCCGACCCGGGAATGCTCGGCATTAACGCCGGAGCAGGCGTCGCCATCGTCATTTTCCTGTACTTCTATCAAGGGCAGATTCGCGAAGTCACCTGGCTGTCCGTCATGGCCATGCCGCTGTTCGGCCTGTTCGGAGGACTGCTCGCGGCGCTGCTGATCTACTTGTTCGCCTGGAAGCACGGGCGTCTGGAGCCTCAGCGGCTGCTGCTGACCGGCCTTGCGATCGCTTCCGGCCTTAGCGCGATCTCGCTGTTCTTGACCTTGCGCATGAACTCCCAGGACTTCGAGATGGTCGCCGTGTGGACGTCCGGCAGCATTTACAACGCCAATTGGAAGTATATCGTGTCCATTTTACCCTGGTTCGCGGTGCTGATGCCCGTCGTCTACGCCAGATCGCACACGTTGAATCTGCTTCAACTGGACGACGACACCGTTCGCAGCATCGGCGTTCGCCTGGAGAGGCAAAAGGCCATTCTGCTGCTGAGCGGCATCGGACTCGTCAGCGCATGCGTATCCGTGGCCGGCGGCATCGGCTTCATCGGCCTGATTGCGCCGCATATCGCCAAGCGGCTGGTCGGCAGCGCTCATCAGCGCATATTGCCGATCTGCGCCATCGTCGGCGCGCTGCTGGTGCTGACCGCGGACTTCATCGGCAAGACGGTCTTCAGTCCGGTCGAGCTGCCCGCCGGCATCATCGTCGCCATTCTCGGCGTGCCGAGCTTCGTCTATTTGCTGTATCGCCGGAAAGGAAGAATGTAAGCCATGCACATCGAAGAGAAACTTATGCGTTCTGAGAACGGCAGCCGGACGTACCGGATCCGGATAGCCAAGCCGACGCAGCCTCCCCCGCCATCGGGCTATCCCGTCCTCTACGTGCTAGACGCCAATGCCGTATTCGGCACAGCCGCGGAAGCCGTGAACGTTCAAGGGCGCCGCTCCGACAAGACCGGGGTGGCTCCTTCGCTCGTCGTAGGGATCGGCTATTCTTCGGAGGAACCGTTCCCTCCCGACCGGCACTACGACTTCACCCTGGACAGCGATCCGGCGGTGCTGCCCTCCCATCCGCGAGGCGAACAATGGCCGCCCCAGGGAGGAGCCCGGCAATTCCTGCGCTTCCTGGAGCGCTGCCTGAAACCGGAAATCGCGCGGAGCTATGCCGTGGACGCTTCCAGGCAGACGCTATTCGGACATTCGCTCGGAGGGCTGTTCACGCTGTACGCGTTGTTCGCTTCCCCAGGCGCCTTCCGCACATACATAGCGGGAAGCCCGTCGATTCATTGGAACAAGGGATCCATTCTCGCGGAGGAGGCGGCTTTTGCCTCCCGAGACAGCGGAGCGAATGAGGAAATCCGCCTGCTGATCGCCGTCGGATCGCTAGAGGAAAACCACAAGAGCAGGATGGTCGACCATGCCCATGAGCTCGGCTTGAGGCTGAACGCTCTGAACCGGCCGGGGCTGCGCGTAGAGTACCGATCGTTCGAGGACGAGAACCACGTCTCCTTGCTGCCCGGTTTGATCAGCCGGGCGATTCGTTTCGCTGGGGGATAATCGAAGGAAAGGCCTTGTCTGGACAAGCTCTTTGCGACTTGTCGAGGCAGGGCTCTTTAGTCCACTACTGATACTCTCCCGCTCTACCCCGACACTGGCGGCTTACGGCTTTCCCGCTCTAACCCGACGCAGTCGGCTTGCAGCTCCCACATCCCGCCTCTTTCCCTCTCTAACCCGATGCAGTCGGCCTACGGCTCTGAATGAATCGCTTATGGATAGCTCGTATTATATTCCTCACATCGTCCAAACGATTAATCGCGAATTTAACTAACATTTCCCGTTTATAATGTGAGCTAACTTTAACCGATTCGCGAGGTGTTTCTTCTTGATTAAATGGCTTAAACGCAAAAGCCTGCTGTACACCAGCTCCGCCGTATTGTCCCTGCTGTTCCTGATCGTTATCGGCGTCATGGTCGCCGTGCTGTACAACGTGCAAAAAAGAGACGCGTATCGTCAATTCATCGAGCTTGGAGACAAGCTCCGAGTGCAGGCCCAAGCCAATTCCAATCTCATCTCCTCCGTCGCAGAGGCGGTGAAGGCCGGAGAAGAACCGCCTGCCAACGAGTCGGCCATTCTGGAAAAGTTGCTGAACGGCATGACGGACGACGATCTGATGATCAATGCCTACTACTTCTCCTCCGTCACCGAGAAGAAGGATGATCGGGCCGTTATGCGCTTTCTTCAAACCAGTGAATCGCTAAGCTCGGCAGGGAGCGGTGCGGGCTCGGAATTCATCCCGCCCGAAGTGTTCGTCGACGCCTTTGATCGCGCCGTCGGAGGCGAAGCGCATCTGACCCCCGCCTACGCGGACGAATTCGGGGAATGGATCACCTATGCGGCCCCGATCGTCGACAGCCAGGGGCGAACGATCGCCGTTTTCGGGATCGACTACGATTACGACCGGGTTCAGGACCGGATGATATCGATATTATGGGAAGCGATCGCATTCGGAGTCATCGCCGCCTTGGCCGCTATCTCGCTGGTCCTCTACCTCGTACGCCAAATCGTTCTTCCGCTGCGCCTCCTGGCCCTTACGGCCAACGAGGCCGCTCAAGGCAATCTGACCGTCGCCGTGCCGGTCACGACAGGCAACGAGATCGGGCAAGCCTCCGCCTCTTTTAACGCGATGATCGGCAATCTTAGAGAACTTGCGCTTCGCGTTCAGAGCAACTCCCGCGAAGTGTCGACCTCCTCCGGGGACTTGAAAATGACGGCGCAGCAAACGGCCCAGGCGACCAACGAGATCGCCTCGGCCATTCAGAACGTCGCAGCAGGCACGGAAACGCAGCTCGGCAGCTCCCAAGAATGCCAGCGCGCGATGACGGAGATGGCCGTCGGCATCCAGCGAATCGCCGAATCCTCCACCGTCGTCTCCGACCTTGCCACGCACGCGGCCAAGCAGGCCTCGGAAGGAGCCGCGGTCGTCGAGCAAACGGTGCGTCAGATGCAGACAATCGAGTCCCACGTCTTCGGCGCGGCCAGCTCCATGCGGGAGTTGAACCAGTACAGCGGCAAAATCGGAGACATTCTCTCCCATATCGCCGAAGTCGCCAACCAGACCAACCTGCTTGCGCTGAACGCTTCGATCGAGGCCGCCCGCGCGGGAGAACACGGCAAAGGCTTCGCCGTCGTCGCCCTCGAGATCCGCAAGCTGGCCGAACGTTCAAGAGAATCTTCGCAGGAAATCGCCGAGATTCTGCATACGATCGGGTCCCGTTCCGAGGAGGTCGCCGCTTCCTTGGAGGTATCCGCCGATGAGGCCCGCGAAGGCACGCAGCTGGCGAACGCGACGGGAGATACGTTCCGTCTTATCCTGTCCTCGATCAAGGAAGTGTCCGAACAAGTGCAGGAAGTATCCGCCGCCTCCGAGCAGATGTCGGCCGGAAGCGAGGAAATCGCCGCTTCCCTGGACGAGCTCGAACGGATCGCCCAGTCTTCCTCCGCGCACGCCCAGCAAGTCGCGGCCGCTTCGGAGGAGCAGCTTGCGTCGGTCGAAGAAGTCGCCAACTCCTCCGAGCAGCTTCGCGCGCTGTCGGCCGAGTTGGACACAGCCGTCAGCCGGTTCAAGGTGTAACTCCGGCTGACCTTTGGGCTACACCGCGTGAATTAGATGACCCTGTCGCCGCTCTTCTTCCAAGCCATCGGAAGAAGAGCGGCGATTTTCATAGGCGCTGACGGAGGCGGCGCAATCAATTGGTAGAATATTCATTTGACTACAGTCGTTCCCCCTACGATTATTAAGTTAAAAGCTATCTATTTGGTTCAACTTATATATATTGGGTTACCTACACGATATACCCCATTAGGAGACAGATATGAAAGAACAGAATGTACATAAGGAACAAAAAAAACTTCGCAGACTTTCCGGATTGCCCGGCTTCTACCGACTGCTCTTGCGATTCCGGATCTGGATAATCGCAACCGTTCTCGGACTTTTGTCGCTGGCGGCTTACGGAGTCTATTGGATACATTCTCTTGATATTGAGAAGTTGGTTGTTCCGGTACTGGCTCCGACTCAATTGATAGATAAGAATGGGAACCCCAGCTCCCAGATAAACTCCGTCAAAATCGAATCCGTTCCGCTCGCCCAAATCCCGTTGCATATGCGGCAAGCGATCGTCGCGGTCGAAGATAAGCGATTTTACGACCATACAGGAGTGGACGTCTTAGGAATTGCCCGAGCCGTGTTCCGCAATGTGAAGGAAGGCGGCGCAGCGCAGGGCGGAAGCACGATAACCCAACAACTTGCTAAAAACGTATTTTTGACCGGAGAAAAAAAGTTCTCACGCAAGCTGACGGAAGCGGCTTACGCTCTCAAGATTGAGTCTTCTTATAGTAAAGACCAGATTCTCGAAATGTATTTGAATCAAATTTATTTCGGTGAAGGTCAATGGGGGATACAAAGAGCAGCCAGGCGTTATTTCGGTAAAGATACGAAAGAGGTGACGTTAGCCGAAGCTGCCTTATTGGCCGCACTACCGAAAGCTCCCAGTCGTTATTCCCCGCTTAAGAACATGGAGCTCGCATTGGAACGACGAAATCTCGTGCTCGGCTTAATGCGGGATGAAGGTTTTATTTCGGCAGCAGAGCATAATCAAGCCATAGCAGAGCCGATTCAGGCGCTCAAGAAAGCCGCTCCGGAACTGGAAAATCAATTGCTGGGCCAATATGCTTCGTATACCGACGCCGTGATCGATGAGGCCATCGAATTATACGGATTTACCGAGCGTCAGCTGTTAGCGGGAAATCTTCTTATCTACACTGAACTGGATCCGGCAGTTCAAAAGGCCATGGAAGAAACGTATCGCAAGGATTCCCTGTTTCCAAAAAGCGCCTCCGATCAGCTCATACAGAGCGGAGCCGTTATCCTGGACCCGTCTACCGGAGGAGTCCGCGGAATCGTAGGGCAGCGGGGAGAGCATGTATTTAGGGGCTTCAATCACGCCACGCAGCTTGCAAGACAACCCGGTTCCGCATTCAAACCGCTGATGGTCTATGGGCCCGCTCTAGAAAAGGGATATCATGCGAATTCAATGCTCTATGACGGTCCGTTGGATATTAATGGCTATAAGCCTCAAAATGCCGATCGCCGAACAACGGGGCAGGTATCGCTTCGGGATGCAGTTATCCATTCCAGGAATATTCCGGCGGTCTGGTTATTGAATGAAATGGGTCTGGCAACCGGAAAAGCGTTTGTCGAGAGGCTCGGCATCCCTCTTGCAGAAGAAGATAACCATCTAGGCTTGGCGTTGGGCGGACTATCCCAAGGGGTATCTCCGCTTCAAATGGCGCAAGGCTACAGTGTATTTCCTAATCAGGGGACAGTAGTTCCGGCGCATACGATCGCCAAAATCACTACGACGGATGGACGGGTCCTAGCGGAAGCCGCGCCTCAACCGATTTCGGTTATGTTACCGGAGAATGCGTATGCGATGACAGAGCTATTGCGCGACGTTGTCCGGGAAGGAACAGGAAAGAACGCAGAAATGGATCGTCCGGTGGCGGGAAAGACAGGCACGACCCAGCTGCCGCATAACATTCAGAACGCAGCAAATGCCGGCGGCGCCAAGGACGCATGGTTTGTCGGTTATACGCCAGAGTTGGTGGGGGCCGTTTGGCTGGGTTACGACAACACGGACAGCGAGCATTATTTAACGACATCAGGCGGGCAATATCCGGCGCTCATCTTCAAAGAGATGATGTCACAGGCATTAAAAGGCGTACCCGTATCCGATTTCAAACGTCCCGCGACCGGGAAATTCGATAAAGAGAATAGCGATAAGGAGGGTAAGAAAGACAAAAAAGACGGGAAAGGCAAGAACGATAAGAGAGATAAGAACGATAAGAAAGACAAAAGAGAAGACAAAAGAGAAGAAAAAAAAGATAAGCAAGATAAAGCGAGAAGGGAAAGAGAGTAGTTGCCGTCACATATCAGAAGTCCATCCTATAGTAAAAGATGCAACCAAGTACGATGCGATCATAATCGCTACCACGATTACCAATATAATCAATCGCGGAATCCATTTGTTTATGTACAAAGTTACCACGTTGTAAACGCAATAAACGACCACATTATAAATGCAACTTAGTATTGCCGTTCCAAACTGATCCATTCCTTGCTTCAGATCGAAGGGACCATATGTATCTCTGAAATGCATATATAGAACCCCAGGGATAAGAACCGCAGTAAATAGTTCAAATAAAAGGAGAAGAACCTTTTCTTCAAGCTTAATCTTCAGCTTCCATGCAGATAATAAAAGAAGTGAAAATAAAATGATGGACAAGGGGAGGAGCACAATCCATATATTCAACAACACTTTCTCTCCTTTAAGTCTCTCAATCAGTCTTAATCTCATACGTTCAGGATTAGTATAATGCTTTCGAAGCTGATATGGCTTCCCCTATATCCGAAGGTGTTCACCTTATCCAAGCTTTCGAAGATGAACGGTCCGCAACAAGAGAATTGGGTAGCTAGACGGTTAAAGCTAAACAATAGTTGGATTCCTATTCTCGCTGGTCATCACAATACGCTCCCGAAGTACTCCCCTTGCGTCCGCCATCAGCCTCGACCGTCTTGCCCAAATTGCCCCGCCTAATGCAGCAACCCCCATTACGTTCGACTGTAAACACAAGAACCCGAAAGAGGTCACTTGTTAAAAGCGCCATCTCTCGGGTCATGATTCACATCTGTCTAACACTTCAGGATCTAGAGTGTCTTACCAATGTCTGCTGAAGAAAGTGCGTCTCTAGTGATACTGATGAGATGTACCTGTGAAGCTTGCAGGACCATTATAGCTTGAATTGCCGCAGGCGCAAGCATAAGTATCGTACCGGTACCAGTTGGTTATTGCACAGTTCACGCCTTGTTGACTGCCATCTGGCTTAGTAATAACGTACGAATGTGTTCCGCCCGATTGGGAGTACGAATTCGATCCAACTTTCACATGTTGATGTTGCCCGCTCGAATAGTAGTCACACGGGATATAGAACGGAGTAACTGTTTCTTCCTGTGCTGACAGCTCGTTTACTGGGGACGCCGTAGCTAAAGCCGCCCCAGACAACGAAGCAATTCCTAAAAGAATAAAGAGAGTTACTTTCTTAAGCACACTCAGTCACCTCCTTTATTTTTCCAAATTATCATTAATAATGATTTAAATCAATATATTTACATGGAAAAATTATTGATATAAAATCAAATCAGGGATTTGCAAATTTTACTGCAAAATGAACCTTCTTAATCCCAAGTGTCCATGCGGAGGAAATATCGATGAAAAGAAAAACCCGTTTTTTTCTGTTCCCCTTACTCTTAACTCTCACTGCCTGTAATCTGTCATCTGAGCCTGAGAAAAAAATCACCGGAGGCGATTACCCATCCATTATTCACGATTTAACTAAACCTGATATGGGGGGACGATTGACAGGGACCGTTGGCAACCATAATGCCGAGGATTTTATCTCTGAACATTTCCGGAATATTGGCTTGGATCCATTCTCACGAGAATCCTACGCGATGACCTATGAACATGAAGACAATACTCCAGATTCCCAATCGTTAGAATTGAAAATCACCTACCGCAACGGGTCTAGCGATACGTTCCAATATGGTTCCGATTATTTGGAGCAGAAGATTCCCTTTTCTTATGAGAACTCCGGCATCTATACATTTGATCCGAATGATCCGGAACTTCCCAAGCGTATTCTCATTGTGAAATCGACAGAAGAGCTGAATAAACTGCAAGATAAATCGCCATTGATGGTTTTCGTAGCAAAGGAAACGTTTAAGAGATATCTTTTAACTCAATCCTCCGACATCCCGACTCTTCAAATTTCGAAAGAAAAATATGAGCTCTTAAAAGAAAAACAATCGGAAATAGAAAAGGTTGCATTAAAATCCGATATTAAAACAAAAAAAGCGACCGCATCTAACATCGCAGGGGTAATAAAAGGGGCCGGCGGCCACGATCATCGAGAGGCTATCATTCTATCTGCTCATTTCGACTCGCTAGGCTCGGTCGGCGATCTCAAATACCAAGGAGCGACGGATAACGCCACTGGCGTAAGCGCTCTGATCCAACTTGCCTATAATCTTAAAACCCACTCCAGCAAGCATTCTCTGCATCCCGATATTGTATTTGCAGCCTTTAACGGGGAAGAATCGGGCCGACAAGGAAGCAAAGCTTTTGTAGAAGAAATTCTAGAAAGCAAGCACTACAGTCAAATCTATAACATTAACCTGGATTGTATCGGAGTTAAAGACGGCGGCTCCTATCTACTCATTGGGAATGAACCCAACTCCGGCTTAGCCGTAAATTTGGAACAATATTTTGGCGATCACGATTTTCCGCTTCAACCGCAGCAGGGCGGCTTTGAGAGCGACCATAACTCATTCGCAGAAAGACAGATTCATGCCGTCACAATCGGGCAAGAGAACGTGCCTTTTATCCATACTTCCAACGACACAGTGGATAAGATCGACTATGACTCCCTACAACAGTTTGTCACCGCCTTGTTCAATTTTGTCATATCCGTGCATCATATAGAAGAAACTGAACAAGCGGCCGATATTGAAGCTGCAACTCTTAGCGAATCGGAAATCGCCGACTTTGAAAAAGCTCAACAAGCTATCACGGATGCTCTACGCGTCATGAGGTTAGGGCAATATCAGATCATTGGCGATAAAAAACAGTCCTATACCGTCGTAAATAACCATGCTGTCTTTGATCAAGTTCATGAAGCCGAGCAATTGATCGAAGGTTTAAGCATTCCGGAAAAGTGGACAGACTACGCTTTCGACTCGGTTGGTGTGAACACGAACTTCCAGTTAACCCCTGAAAAAATACACGAGGCGGATTTTAATCAAATTTATCAATTTGACAACATCGCTCCAACGAACATCCAAAACATAGACCTTATATATAAGATGAATACAAACGAATATCTACAGATTTATATCAGTCGGGAGCCTTCCATTAATGAAGCTGAGCACGAAAATAGTGCCCAAATTACGACAGAGTCGCTAGAATACAAAAACAAGCAATATGACGTTCATAGTGCCGATCGTTTTATATTTATCACTACAGAAGTCGAAATCGAGGACAAGACGTTCTATGTCAAACTTATGCAAGGACGGAAAACAGATCAAGATGAGGTTAGGGGTCTGACCCTGAGTTGGTCAATCGAGGATAAGGAATCCGCACTATCCATTGCCCACGATTTGCAGCTGGAGGATTTGCTTAGAACGATAGGAATTTAATTTTCAGAGCATGCCGTCGACCTTCTCCACACAAGGGGTCGGCGGCATGAAGTAGGCCGCAACAGCCTGTCAAACAAGCCTGGAATCCTCCCCACCCCTACCGCTCGCAAAATTCCTGATACTGGCTAGGAGTGCAGTTCGCGTACTTCTTGAAGATGCTGATAAAGTACTTGTAGTCGCTGAACCCGCAGTCCTGGGCGATCGTGTACACTTTGCCGTCGCCGGCCTTCAGCATCTCCATCGCCTTGTGGATGCGGTAGCGGTTCAGAAAGTCGTTAAACGTATAGCTCGTCTCCGCCTTGAACTTCTGGTTGAGGTACGAAGCGCTGATGCCGAGCAGGTTGACGAGATGGTGGATGCTGATTTTGCGATGGTAGTTTTCCTGCACGTATTCGATCATCTTCGCGACATGCTTGGACGTCTTCAGCTTGTCGTCCGGCAGCGCGACGCTCGGAAGCTCGTCCTCCGACTCCTCGGAGCGGCTGGCGATCTCCTCATACTTCAGCATCAGTTCGACTTTGCTCTTGGCCGATTCGAGCGCCTTGATCAGCTGCTCCTCCTCCAGCGGCTTCACCAGAAAATCGCTCACGCCCAGATGGATCGCCCGTTTCGCAAGATGAAACTCGTTGTACCCGGAAATGATAATGCTGCTGAACGTGTGCAGCTTCTGCCCCTGCTCGATCATCGCGATCCCGTCCATAATCGGCATATTGATATCGGTGAGCACGATGTCGGGCCGGAGCTCGCGGATTTTTTCCAGCCCTTCCTCCCCGTTGCACGCCTCCCCGACGACGACGCAGTCGATCTCCAGCCAGTCGATGCTGTACTTGATGCCGTTGCGGATCATATCCTCGTCTTCCGCCAGCAGAACCTTATACATGCCCCTCGCCCCCTTCGTAAGGAATGGTCAGCGTCACCCGAGTGCCGGCCCCCGGCTTGCTCTCGATCCGGATGCCGTACTCCTCCCCGTAAAGCAGCACGAGACGCCGATGAACGTTGTACAACCCGATATGCTCCGTCGTATTTTCCGGACTCGCCAGAATTTGGTTCACCTGCTCCAGCCGCTCCTCCGTCATTCCCTGGCCGTCGTCGGAGACCTCCAGCATCAGCTTGCCATCGGCCTCGAACACGAGAATGTCGATATGCAGGCGGCTCTGGTTCCGGTAGCCGTACTTGATGGAGTTCTCGATAACCGCCTGAAGAATCAGCTTGGGCACGTACGGATCGCCAGCTTCTCCGACGACCTGAATGTTGTATTTCAGCCGCTCGTTAAAGCGGATCTGCTGCAGCTTCAAGTAATCCCGCACGTAGCCCAGATCGTCCTCCAGCCTCACGCTCCGCTCGTGCCCGACGCTGTACCGCAGCAACCGCGAAAGCAGCATGACGATCTCTTGCGCCTTGCCCGCGTCGGCCTTGATCGCATAACGCAAGGTTTCCAGCACGTTGAAAATAAAATGAGGATGAAACTGCGACTGAAGCTGCTTGATCTCGACCAGGTTGCTGATGCGGGACAGCTCCTGATTTTTGTCCATCAGCTCCCGCAAGCGGTCCAGCATATAGTTGTATTTCTCGCCCAGCGTCTGGAACTCGTCGCCCGTCCGGATGTCGACGTATTCGTTCAGATTGCCCACCCGAAGATGGCGGAAGGCGCGAACGAGCTTATCGATCGACTCGGCGTTGCGGGACGACATTTTCTGCGCGAGAAAATGAATGACGATCCACAGCAGCAGGCTGGCGGCAACCACGAAGATCGACAGCGTGATCACGGTATCGCGGCCCGATTCCAGAGAATTGAGCGCATGCACCTTGATCGGCGTTCCGGGAATTTCGCGCGTGTGCATGCCGTATTCCCCGCCGTTCAGCAGCACCTTCCCGCTTCCTTCCGCGCCGGGCTGGAACTTGTTCAGAATGCCCTTCGTGATGTTGCTTGTTGTGGCGACGATCGTGTTGTGCTCGGCGGTGACGACGGCCACTTCGTTGTTGCGGAGAAAAATAAGCTTCTGCAAATCCGTCTCGAACAGTTGATACACCAAGTAGCCTAATGTTCGCCCTTCTTCCACAATGGCCTTGCCGAACGTATAGCTCGTGATCCGATCGTGCGAATAGCGAAAACCGTTCGTCTCCGCGAGCAGCGCCTCGGGCTTAACCGAAATACGGTGCAGCAGATTTCCGAACGCCTGATCCGAGTTCAATGCGTCCGGCGGCGCGGAAGACGCCAGAAACACGCCGTCCATGCTCACGATATGGAAGATGCTCTTCACCTTCTGCCGGTTGTTGAACTCGTAAAACTCCGCGTACACCTTCTCGCTGCCCAGCTTCGTGCGCACGTAGTCGAGCGCCGCCGGGGATTCCGCCATTCGCAGCGTCTCCCGCTCATACTGCCGGTATACCTCTCCGATCGATTCGGCCATCGCCTCCGTCGCTTGGGCGGAGCGCTGCTCCACCGCCATTCTGCCGTTCACGATCGTAAAAGCGAAAAACAGCGCGATCAGAATCCCGAACGGAATGAGCGTATACAGCCGGAACAGCCGGCGGGTCGATTCCTGGAAATTGCGCTTTTTCTCCTGTCCCATGACGACTCCCCCTTCCGGCGCTCGCGCAAAATGCCAAAACAAGTCGGCTCCGTAGTTCATACCGGGCACCGACTTGCTGGTTCAGCTATTCAGTGGTCGTTCTGCTGAGAACCGAAACTTATGAACACTCCATTATAGCGTAAATTCCTTCTTCCCGGTCATCCGCAGGAATATGAGCAGCGAGACGACCGTAATGGCGGTCAGAATCGAGGACAGCGCCGCCGCTACCCCGTAATTGCCCCGCACGACCTCGGTATAGATCGCGACCGTCATCGTGCGCGTGCCGCCGGTGTACAGGATAATCGACGTGCTGAGCTCCGTAATGATCGTCACCCAGCTCAGGATCGCCCCCGACACGACGCCGGCGAGCATCATCGGCAGCGTGATCTTGAAGAACGTCTTCATCTGGGACGCGCCCAGACTGATCGCCGCCTCCTCGATGCCGCCGCTGATCTGGTGCAGAATAGCCGCGCTGGATCGAATCGTGTACGGCAGCCTCCGAATGACGAACGCGATGACCATGATGGCCGCCGTGCCGCTCAGGATGAGAGGCTTGTCGTTAAACGTGACCAGCAGGGCAATGCCCAGAATCGAGCCGGGCACGATGTAAGGGAACATCGTGAACGTATCCAGCGTATTCGTCAGGGCGTTCCGTCTGCGAACCGTCACATAAGCGATCAGCACGGCCAGCAAAATGATGATGACAATCGCGGTAATCGCCAGCATGAACGTATTGGTAATGACGTCGCCGATGTTGTCGAAAGCTTGCCGGTAGCTGTCGAGCGAGTAACCCGGGACGAAAATCCGCCCCGACGTCTTCTGGAACGACGTGTACATGACGTAGAGCTGCGGCATAAGGGCAAGCAGCGTATACAGGTAGATGACGACATGGGCGGCGATGTTGCCGATCCCTTTTTTCTTCTTCGCCTCGATCGGGTTGAGCGCGCTCATCGTGTACGATTTGCGGTTCGCCACGAACTTCTGCAGCAGGAACACCGCGGTGGCGAACAGCACGACGATGACGCTGATCGCGGCGGCGAAGCCGTCGTCTCCTCCGACTTCGCTGATGAATTCGGTGAAGATGAGCACCGGAACCGTCTTGTAGCCTTCGCCGATCAGCATCGGCGTACCGAAGTCCGCGAGCGAGCGCATGAAGACGAGCAGGCCGCCCGCCAGCAGAGTCGGCGTAATGAGAGGCAGCAGCACCTTTCTCATTTTGGCGAAGCCTTTGTAGCCCATGCTTTCCGCCGCCTCCATCAGCGACTGGTCCACATTCTTGAGCGCGCCGGAGACGTACATGAAGATCAGCGGCACCATCTGGAGCGTCAAGACGAGCAGAATGCCGGTAAATCCGTATATGTCAGGCATCGCAATCCCGAGCGTATCCTTGAAAAACCGGGTAATGACGCCGTTTCTCCCGAGAAGCAGAATCCAAGAGTAGGCGCCGATGAACGGAGCCGACATGGACGAGATCAGAATCAAAATTTGAATCGCGGAGCTTCCTTTGATTTTCACGGTGGACATAATATACGCCAGAGGCGTCGCGATCAGCGCCGCCAGCAGCGTGACGCAGACCGTTACCTTCATACTGTTCCACAAAGCGTTCAAATAATAAGGCTTGCTGAAAAATTTAGTGAAATAGGCCAGCGACAGCTCACCCGTATTGCCGTCGTAGAAGCTCTTGAACAGCATCGTGAACAAGGGCAGCGCAAGAAACAGAATGTAGAAAACGAATATGATCAGGGAGAGGTTGGTCCAGACGTCGAATCTTTTTCGCGCTTGGATCATGGGCGTCCGCTCCCCGTGTAGTTCGTTTCTCCGCGAGCGTCGTAAATGTTGATTTTATCCTTCTTCACTTTCAGATGGATGATCTGATTCGGCTCAAGCGGCCGCGCGGTCGTCGATTCCTGGGTAATCTCCACGCTCTGTCCCGATTCCAACGAGACGAAATAATGCGTCATCTGGCCGAGGAATACGCTGTGCACGATTTTGGCCTGGATGCCCGTTCCGTCCTCGCTGATGACGAACTCCTCCGGGCGGATCGACACCTTCACCGCCAGCAGCGGCTTATTCTCATCCTCATCGGGAATGCGCAGACCGTCGACCGGCTCTTGATAGCCTCCTTCTCCGAAGCGCAACATGCGCGTTCCCTGGTTGCTCGTCAGCGCCGCTTCCAGCACGTTCGTGCGGCCGATGAACGTCGCGACGAACAGATTGGCCGGACGCTGGTAAATTTCCTGCGGCGTGCCCAGGTGCTGAATGACGCCGGATTTCATGACGGCGATTCGGTCGGAGACGGCCATCGCCTCCTCCTGGTCGTGGGTCACGTAGACGGTCGTGATGCCGACGTCCCTCTGCAGCTCCTTGATCGCATTGCGCATATCGACGCGCAGCTTGGCGTCCAGGTTGGACAGCGGCTCGTCCATCAGCAGCACGTCCGGCCGAATGACGATCGCCCTCGCCAGGGCGACGCGCTGCTGCTGGCCGCCGGACAGGTTCTTGGGCATACGGTCCTTGTACTGCTCGATCTGGACGACCTTCAGGATGTCCTCCACCTTGGCGGCAATGTCCGGCTTGGCGAGCTTGCGGTTCTGCAAGCCGAACGCGATGTTGCCCGTGACCGATAGATGCGGGAAGATCGCGTAATTCTGGAATACCATGCCGATGTTCCGCTTGCCCGGCTCCACGTTGTTGATCGTCTTCTCGTTGAACTTGATCGTGCCGCCTTCGATGCTGTTGAAGCCTGCGATCATGCGCAGCAGCGTCGTTTTTCCGCAGCCCGAGGGACCGAGAAGGGTGAAAAATTCACCCTTCTTGATCTCCAGGGACAACTCCGGAATGACGGTGGCGTCTCCGTATTTTTTGACCAAATCCTGAATGGATATCGTCACGCTCATCTCGTTGTCACCTGCTTTTCTTCCATAATGGCGACCCTATTGCAGGCTCGCGAACAAGTCGGTATATTTCTCGACGATCTTCGATTTATTTTCGCTGACATACTTCGTGTCCTCGTCGATCATCTTGATGTCGCTGTACGGCGTCATGTAGTCGCCGAGCTGCGCGTCCTTGCGAAGCGGGCGGTTCGTAAGCTGGCTGCCGAACGCGTCCTGCGCTTCCTTCGAGAGGATGAAGTCGATGAATTTCTTGGCGTTCTCCAGATGAGGAGCGCCCTTGATAATGCCCGAGCCGGCGTCGAGGAATACCGCGCCTTCCTTCGGATAGACGACCTTGACGGGAGCGCCGTTGCGCACGTAAGTGCTGGCCGGATCTTCGTAAGTCAGGCCGACGACATATTCTCCGTCCGCGACGCTCTTGTGGACTGCGCCGGAGCCGCTGGCGATTTTGCCGTTCAGGTTTTGGATCAGCTCGCCGACGTAGTTCCATCCTGCCTCGTTCTCGTAATCGCCGCCTATCGCCTTCAGCATATTCGTCAATTGAGCGAACGCGGAGCTGGAGCTGGCCGGGTCGGCCGAAGCGATCTTGCCCTTCAGCGCCGGGTTCAGCAGATCGGCGTAGCTGTCGATCTTGATGTCGCCGACCAGGTTCGTATTGACGAGCAGCACGCTTCCGTCCCCGATGTACGGAGTCGCGAAGCCGCTCGTATTGCGGTGGCCCTCCAGCAGAAACTCGTCGTTGGGCGATACGTACGGCTCGTACAGATCTTTGTTGCTGAGGTAACCCGCCATCGATCCTCCGAACATGACGTCGGCGTACGGATTCGATTTTTCGGACTGAATGCGCTTTAAAATTTCCCCGGTTCCGGCAGTGACCAGCTCGACGGTAATTCCCGTCTGCTTCTCGAACATCGGGATGATCGTCTTGACGATCTCTTCGCTGTTCGGGCTGTAGACGACCAATTTGTTTTCCTTCGAAGATTTCGAACCGCCGCCGCACGCGCTGAGCGCCGCCGCGAACATCGTGCATACCAGCAATAAGATAGAAAGCCTTCTCATTTTGTATTCACTCCAGTAGTGGATTTTGTTTTGAATGCCCTTTCATTGTATCGGGCTTATTCGATTTAAATAATCCTACGATCCGAGAACATCGTCTAAAATTCGCAACCGAATTGGGATATGTTGGGTGAGTACGAAGGGGATACGAAGGCAAAAGGTCGGATGCATGGCTTGGAGGGAATCCTTGTGGAGGGGAGGCGGGGCCTTGGCGCTGGCAGGGCGGGAGCCTGGAGGCCAAAAAAGTGCCTTGGCGCTGGCGGGACGGGAGCCTGGAGGCCAAAAAAGTGCCTTGGCGCTGGCGGGACGGGAGTCTGGAGGCCAAAAAAGTGCCTTGGCGCTGGCAGGGCGGGAGCCTGGAGGCCAAAAAAGTGCCTTGGCGCTGGCGGGACGGGAGCCTGGAGGCCAAAAAAGTGCCTTGGCGCCGGCGGGACGGGAGCCTGGAGGCCAAAAAAGTGCCTTGGCGCTGGCTGGGCGGGAGCCTGGAGGCCAAAAAAGTGCCTTGGCGCTGGCAGGGCGGGAGCCTGGAGGCCAAAAAAGTGCCTTGGCGCTGGCAAGGCGGGAGTCTGGAGGCCAAAAAAGTGCCTTGGCGCCGGCGGGACGGGAGTCTGGAGGCCAAAAAAGTGCCTTGGCGGCCCCCTCCGCGATTAGGTCAAGCTTAGCCGCGACCCGTCTTGTCCTTCTTCTTGGCGTAAAATTCCGCCGCCTTCTGCCGGTTGCCGCATCTGTCCATGCTGCACCAGCGCCGCCGTCCGCCCTTGGACGTATCTACAAAATGAAGAATGCAGTTCTTATGTTCGCATTGTCGGATTCGTTCCGGAGGATATGTGCCGAGCGTTTCGGTCAGCGAATCCAAAATCCCATAGCGCACTCGATCCATGAGGCTTCGCCCCTCACGGGTCAGCACGGGAATCCCTGTCGTCCCGTCGATTCGGGCCTCGAGCGATACCCGGCCCGCTTCCTTCTTCAGATCGGACATCGTGCTTTCCGACAGTCTCATTTCCAACGCCAGTTCGTCAAGCGCCCTTACACACAGCTCTCTGAGCTGCGCCAACTGATCGGTCGCGGCCCCGGCCTCGTCCTCTCCTGCCGGCCAGCCGTGCGCATCCAGCCACGTATGAACGAAGCCGGGCTCTTGGAGGAGATCGGTCCTCTGTTTATCTCGAAAGATATAGGTATTGGCCAGGTCGATCCAGGCGGCGCCGCCAAGCCCAATCAGGTCTCTTTCCATATGCTGTCCCCTATTCGATATTTCGTCTTTAAACCGTTACGGTTTCTGTTGCCCCGATCAGGGACAATCCGACTTTCCCCTCCGCGGCGGTCCGGAGACGAGCTTCAATGTCCGGAGTCTCCCGGTAGACCGGCGGATGGTGAATCGCTTTGTAATGAATCGGCACCAGCGTTCCCGCCCCGAGAACGTGCGCCGCCGCGACGGCTTGCTCCGGCGTCAAGCAGATCGGCTGTCCGCTCGCCGTTCTTCCCGGCAATTCCAGCACCGCTCCATTGACCGGCAAACAGGCGGCGTCGATCGGTCCGTACGCTTGGGCGATGCTCCACCAGTATCCGTGCCATAACGTATCCCCGCAATGAATGGCCGTACGTCCGTCCCCTTTCACCACCCAGCCGACCTGAACGTCGCCGACGCCGTCCACCGAAGGAACCGGGATGACCGAGACTCCGCCCGGAATCCCGTACACCTCGCCGACGGAAGCGGCGATAACATTGCCCAAGCCGGCCGCTCGCGCCGCGTCCGCAACGTCTGCCGGTGCGTACACGGGGATATTCGCCCCATAAGCGGCGACGATGGCGTCCGGATCGAAATGGTCCTCGTGCAGATGGGTCAGCAATACGGCGTCGGTCGCTCCGAACTGCGCCAAGGGATACATCGTCTCCCGCGCGCCCCCGAATCGCTCCGGAATTCTTGTGACCGGGTCGATCATGACCGAGCTTCCTCTTAAGGTAACGCGAACTCCCGCCCATGGCAGTCGTTGAATTTCCATAGCGATCACCCTCCTTTTTATAACCTTTAATATAGTTATTTAACGGTTATCATTCAAGGGAAGCATAACATCCCTTGCATAACCTGTAAACATATATTTAAAGGGTTATATAACCCCAAAGCGAAAAACAAGCCATTCAGAAGAAATGTCTTTCCTCCGGCTATACTACAATATCTGTATATACTACAATAATAGAGACATTCGAAGAAACGCTGACCCGGTGAACGATAAAACGGAGAGTTGGAGGGATCGCAAAGCATGAACGGTTTGAATTCCCGTCCGGATTACGCCATCGAGACCGATGGACTGGTCAAAAAGTTCGGAGATCAGCGCGTCGTCGACGGAATCTCGCTGCAGGTGCCGAGAGGTTCGATCTACGGTTTTCTGGGTCCAAACGGAGCAGGAAAAACAACGACGATTCGCATGCTGGCCACGCTGCTTCAACCGGACGAAGGCTCCGCGAAGGTAATGGGCTACGACTTGGCCAAGGAGACGGACCAAGTGCGCCAGCGCATTAGTCTCACGGGCCAGTTCGCCTCGGTCGACGAGGATTTGTCAGGTCGGGAGAATCTCATTTTGATCGCCCGGTTGGTCGGGTTCGCCAGGACGGACGCGAAGGCGCGTGCCGACGAATTGCTGAAGGCCTTCCATCTGGAGGAGGCGGCGCAGCGGCAAGTGAAGAAATATTCGGGAGGCATGCGGCGGAGAATCGATATCGCGGCCAGCATCGTGGCGGCGCCCGACCTGCTGTTCCTCGACGAGCCGACGACGGGGCTCGACCCGCGAAGCCGCAACCAGGTGTGGGACATCATTCGCGCGCTCGTCCGCAACGGGACGACCGTATTTCTAACGACGCAGTACTTGGAGGAAGCGGATCAGCTCGCCGACCGGATCGCCGTCATCGACCACGGCAAGCTGATTGCGGAAGGAACGAGCTCGGAGCTGAAGGCTCTCGTAGGCGCGGGCAGACTTACGGTTCATTTTCAGGCGGCGGACGATCTCGAACGAGCGGCGGTCATCCTTGGCTCGTTGACGCAAGAGACGTTCGAGAAGGATGAACGGGCGTTGAAGCTGATCGTTCCGATCGCGGACCATAGCGCCGCGGCCGCGACGATCAGCCGGTTCGTGACGGAGGACTTGCGGATCGCGGATTTCTCGATGGGCCAGCCCAGCCTGGACGAAGTATTCTTGACGTTAACGGGCAAGAAACCGGACTCGCCGGAAGCGGAAGGGGAGGAATCGGAAGATGTACATCAAGCAGGATAACGCGACCGATCTGCAGCGGGCTTTAACGTTGTCGCAGCGTCCGGGGCGTCCCGGGGCCGTCGGCGCTTCCTTGACCTTCGGCTGGCGGGCGCTGTTGAAAATCAAATACGTCCCCGAGCAACTATTCGACGTAACGGCTTTCCCGATCATGTTCCTGCTCATGTTCACCTATCTGTTCGGAGGCGCGATCTCCGGCTCCACCGGGGAATATTTGAATTTCGTACTGCCGGGCATTCTCGTCATGACCGTCTCGATGATCACGATGTACACGGGCATCGATCTGAACAAAGACATTCAGAAAGGCATATTCGACCGGTTCCGCACGCTGCCCTTCTGGCGTCCCGCGGCTCTCGTCGGGGCGTTGCTGGTAGATGCGGTCCGTTATTTGCTCGCTTCGACCATCATGATCGGACTCGGCTACATCCTCGGCTTCAGGCCCGCCGACGGCTTCGGAGGCCTTGTGCTCGGCGTTCTCGTGCTGCTGCTGTTCGCCTTCAGCCTGTCCTGGGTATGGACGTTCCTCAGTCTCATCGTTCGTTCCGAAAAAGCGCTGATGGGCATCAGCATGATGGTGCTGTTCCCGCTTACGTTCCTGAGCAGCGTCTTCGTCGACACTTCGACGATGCCCGGCTGGCTGCAGAGCCTGGTCGACGTCAACCCGGTCACGCTGGTCGTGAACGCGGTGCGCGGTCTGGCCCACGGCGGCTTGGAGAGCGGGTTGCTTCCTATCGTCTTCCTGCTCTCCGCGGCGTTCGTCGTCGTATTCGCTCCATTGACGATGTATTTTTATAACCATAAAAGGTAGCACCGCAATCAACGGCCAAAGGCCCATCCCTTCGTCACTCGCAGATGACTCGTTAAATCCCGGTGCGGGTACCGGCCCCGTTACCGGATCGGATGACCCACTCCGATGCGGCGAGAAGCAAGACGATCGTGCCGTATATTCCGATCGTGTAGCCGACGGCGTATCCCAGTCCGAAGCCTGCCGTCAGCAAGGTCGTGAACAGGTGGATCGACAGATTCGTGAAGCAGAAGGCGAAGCTGCGAATCATCCATTTCCGATGGTTGGCGGCGCGCCTTTTGCGCGCTTGCACGACGGCGGCGATCGTCATGGCCGGCCAGATTATATTCAGCAGATTAAAAGCCATGCCGGCCGCCTTGCCTCCCGTCGCATAAGGAGCCATGTAGCCGGAAGTCAGGACGACGATCATCACGGAGGCTACATAGGCGTATCCGTTGAGGCGATGGAACCTCGGGGATTTGCGGCGCAAGGAAGATGAGAAATTGACCGCTCCGGACAGCATCGCCGCGCATGCGGCAACGACATGGACGTACATGACGTTCAGCCAGACGGGAACGTTCAGCGGACGCTTCAGATCGGATTTATGGCCGAGAAACTCCGCCGCTTGGGGATCGTGGACGAAATTTTTGTACAACGCATAGACGACGAACGCAGCGGCGACGATCAGCATGAGGCGGTATAAGCGTTTGGCGGTTGACATGGACAAACTCCTCCGAATTTATGCTATGATGAACCCGATGACCATCGACCGGCGATCAGGCAAGCAGGAACGAAAGGATCGGGATCATGCGCAAAGGCGAGAAAACCAGGCTTCATATTATCATGAAATCCGCGGTGCTGTTTAACGAGAAAGGCTACGCGGCCACTTCGATGCAGGACATTATGGAGGCTACCGGACTGACCAAGGGCGGTCTGTACAGGAGCTTCTCCAGCAAGGAAGAGATCGCGCTGGAAGCGTTCAAGTATGCGGGCACCGTGCTCTGGGAGCGCTTCGCCCGGGCCGTCGAAGGCCGCAAGACCGCGACGGAGAAAATCTTGGCGATGAGCGACGTCTACAGCGACACCGTCCACAATCCGCCGATGGCGGGCGGATGCCCGTTCCTGAATACCGCGATGGAGAGCGACCACGCCTTCCCCGCCTTGCGGGAACCGGCGATCGGCGCCTTCGAGCAGATGTCGGCGTTCATCCAAGGTCTGCTCGAGGAAGGCAAAGCCTCAGGGGAATTCGCCCCGGACATGGATTCGGAGGCGGCGGCCTCCTTCGTCTTCTCTTCGATGGAAGGCGGCATTATGGCCAGCAGGCTTACGCTGGACAACAAGCACGTCCGTAATTCGAAGGCTCAGATCGAGCGCTGGCTCACTTCGTTCCGACGCCCGTGAACGCGTGTCCCCGCGAACTTGGACGCCGGCAGCAGCCCGGCTTTGGCCGTCCCTGTCATTTCGTCGCCGTCCACCCTCGCATCGAACTTCAGGTTCAGACGCAGCGGTTTCGTGACGCTCTGCATCCAGGTCAATCGGTTGCCCCGCGCCTCGAGATCGATGAGATCGGCCCGTTCCTCGCCCTGCTTGGCCGTCCCTTCCAGTCGTCCGCCCTTCTCCTCGATTTCCAGCACGACATCCAGCTTGCCGATCGGCGTGGACAGAACGATCTCCCAAGTTCCTGCAACGGCCGCTTCGCCCTTGGCTTGCGCAAGCTCGCGTTCGCCGGGAGCATCCTCGTCGTACGCTCCCGACTGCCCGGATTTCGCCGAAGGAGCGTACCCTTCCGATTTCCAGACCGTCCCCCGTCTTTCGTACTCGAACAATCTCTCCACCTCGATCGCGACCCGCGACCCGAACTCGCGCTCAAGCAGGTAAAGCGCCACGTCCAGCCCGGAAGTGACTCCGCCTCCCGTCACCAGATCTCCGTCGTCTACGACTCTCGCCTGAACCGGAACTGCACCGGTCGCGCTCAGCACTTCCATGCCCAGATGATGCGTCACGGCATGTCGCCCTTCGAGCAGCCCTCCCATGGCCAGTGCGAGCGAACCGCCGCATACGGTCGCTACCGTCATTCCGGGCTTGCCTAACGCTAGCCCGACCGCCTCCGTCAATCCGGTCTCCGCAGCTTTGGCGAGCAGCGTCGGAACCGAATCCGGCTCGTCTCCGTCGACATCGCCGGAGGCTCCCGGGACGAGGATAATGCCTTCGAGATTCGGATCTAACGCGCCGCTGGCGGCAATCGTCAATCCCTTCGTCCCGCTTGGAACGTCTCGCGCGCCTTCCGCCGTCACGAGCTCGACGGAGAGCGCTCCGCCGGTATAGGCTTCGGCGGCGGCGAACACCTCGTATGGAGCTAACGCATCCAACAGATCGAACCCGTCGAACAGCGCGATTTGAACTCGTTTCATCGTCCATCCCCCATTTTGAGACCGAACCGTTCGGTCTCTTTTAGAGTAAACGACGATCTCCCGAATGTAAACCGCGGGTTGTGACGATTTCATAAAAGCGGCCCGCACCGCTTCGGCGGCATAGAGAAACCCGGCAACTCCTCTTGCTCGGGAGGAATTGCCGGGTTGTCGCGTCTTACGGCTTGCCGTTCAAATTCAAAGTCGGAGTCTGATCGAAGAAATTCCATGGCTTCAGCAGCGCGTACACCCATTCCGTCGGCATGATCGGCCACTCTTCCGCGCGGGCGACGTGCGTCGTTCCGGTAGTCAGCCAGACGACGTTGTCCGTGTTGTCGATCGACTGGTCGTCCGCCGTAAACTGCCCGAGCCCCGTGTCGGTCTTGGCCCGGTTCGGGTATTTGCCCTCGGGGTAGCGCTCGTCCGGATCGTAACGGGTCACCCAGATTTGCTTGTCCATGAAGCTGACCCGGTTGAACAGCCACTCGTCTTCGCTGAACTGCGCCCCCTTGGCGATCGGGTGCGTGCCTCCGGCGTAAGGGATCAGTTGATAGGATACCGGGTTGCCGACCTTGTTTTCCTTGTTCAGGTTGGTCAGGAGGCGGATCGTCGACGGATCGAACTTCTGCGCCGCCTCCCGCTCGGTCTTGACGATCCGCTGCACGGTCTGCATCGTGCTCTCGCGCGGTCCGCCCGCCGTATTCTCGGCAATGATCGGATCGATCTCCATCAGCGAATTGCTCTCCCCGTCGACGTCCAGATCGAGGCGGAAATTATAAATATGCTGGTGCGTCGTTCCGACGATGTTATGGTCGATCAGCGTGCCGTACTTCGTATCCTCAGCCGCCGTCTCGTCGTGCATCGTCTTGGAGACGACGCCTTTGACCGCTTCGATGCCGGTCGCTCCGGCGTTGATGCCGATCGTGCCGTTCTGGGCGAACACCCAGTCGAAAATGTAATCGTAGTTGCCGACGGTGCTGATCCAGCGGACGACCAGCTCCCGGCGTTCGGCGCTGACGTTGTCGCGCCCCATCTCCTGATGCTTGAATTCCGGTCCCGCATAACGTTCGAATACCGCGATCGAATTCGGGATCGTCATCGGCTGTCCCGTAAAGTCGGCGATCGTGGAGTCGAGCAGCACCGCGTTATCCGGCGCGTCCTTGCCTCTCTCGATGGACGAGGTCAGCGTCCCCATCCCGTATTCGCCCGAATCGAGATACGCCTTGAAGTACCAGCCTACGTCCGGGTCGCCGTAAGGAACGATCATGCCGCCGAGCGAGCCCTCGTACATGATTTTCCGCTTCGAACCCTGATCGTTGTAGGTGACGGTGGACAGAATCGGGCCGACCCGGGAATCGAGACGAACGTGAAAATTCCAGTTCTGCCACTGAATCGAGTTGCCCGTAATCGTGTAGTTTTTGCCTTCCGGCTCGACGATCTCGAGCGGCTTAAAGCGAGGCGCCGCCTTCACGTCCCTGCCGTCGTACGAGGTCGGCTTCATCGGAATCGGCACGACTCCGTCGTCTTCGACCTTGATCACTTTTTTCGTCTCCAGATCCACGACGGCAACCAGATTTTCGATCGGATGCGCCCAGTAATTGCCGTCCCCCGTATCCAGATAAGCTACGACTTTCAGCAGCCGTTGGTCCTGCTTCAGTTCGTCCTTGCCGTCGAAATAGCCGACCGTCAGAGGCGTGGACACCACCTGCGTTACGTCCTTAATTCCGCGCTTGGCCAGCGCCGCCGCGTACTCCGGGCTATCCTCGATCGCCGCTTGCACCGCCATGAAGTCGTCGAGAAGGATCATCCCGTGAGCGCCCTCGACCTCTTTCCAGATCAGCACCTTCTTCTCCGCTAGATCGACCGTTCCCTCTATGACTTGTTTACCGTCCAAAATAACGAACGCGGCGCTCCGGTTAGCCGTGACCGGCTGTCCGGTGTAGGCGAAATTCCACACCTGAGCCTTCGGCGGCTCCTTCAGGGTAATCTCCGTAAAGCGATACCCCTCTTTGTACTTGCCGGCAGCCTTCAGAACGTCCACTGTCGAAGCAATCTCCTCGTCAGTGAGCGGATTGAGCGGATGCGGACGAGTCTCCACCTGGAATGTGCGATCCAGCCCCGATTGGAACACTTCATTGATAAAATGGTGAGAAACGTACGACACGTTCTTCTTCAGGATAACGGGCGCCTCCAGCTCCAGACGCTGCCCGTTCACCGAAGCTGCGTTGGAATTGGGCTTGACCCGGACCAGAGTTCCGTTCTTCTCCAACAGGATCGTACCGGAAAATTCGTCCCATTTGACCGTCGCCCCGAACTCCTCCAGCGTCGAACGCAGCGGCACGAACTCTTCGGCCCCGCCGTGAGCGTTCGCCTTCGGCGCCAGCGGCGTCACCGCTCCGCCGCCAAGCGCAACCGTCATCGCCGTGCCCAGAACGGCCGTCTTCTTCAGCAACCCGCCATTTCTTTTCCTCATCCGGTATGACCTCCCTAATTGCGATATTTATTAATGTTAGTTTAGTTGACGCAATAGTGAGGTGTATTGTAAAAAACGGAACAACTCTTCTCTTTTGTGTCATTTATATTAACATTAATGCATTGACGAGAAAGGGAAGCCTCTGCTATGTTAGTACAAAATCGAGCCTGGCAGGAGATGGCCCCATGGGGATCGAGAAAGAGCGGATGAAAGGCTGCGGCATCATTCAGTACGGACTGCAATGGCAAACGAACGGCTACGAGGAACGCCGGATAAGCTACGCGAACGAGCCCGTGCTCTACTACCGGTTCCGGTCGGATTCCGGCGGCGGAGCAGTCCACGTCGTCCCCGACGGCTGCACGGACTTGATGTTCTGCTGCGAGCCATCCAAAGCTCAGGCGGAAATATGCGGAACGGTGCTGGAGGGGAAGAGCATCTCCCTCGTTCCGAACGCCGACTATTTCGGCGTGCGGCTGTCGGTCAAATCGAGCATGATGCTTCCGGGATTGCCTCTTAAAGAAGCCATCGGCTTGCAGGTGCCGTTCGAGGAAGCGCTAAGGCCCTATTCGAGGGTAGGCGAGAAGTTAGCCGAAGCCGACACTTTCGAGGATAAAATCGCCCGCTTCGAACGGGACTGCCTGCCTCTGATCGTGCCGGACGGCGGAGCCTCCGGGCTCGTCGATTACTGTCTGTCGGCGATGCACCGCTCCTGCGGCTCCGTCGCGATCAAGGCTCTGGCGGAGAAGTGCGGCTATTCCGAACGTTACGTGAGGACGAAGTTCGAGCAGACCGTCGGCATGCCGCCCAAGCTGTACAACCGAATCGTGCGGTTTCAACAGGCTCTGGAAGGCGTCGTTCGGGGAACGAGGCCGTTAACGGAGGTGGCGAACGACCGCGGATACTTCGATCAGGCGCACTTCATGAAAGATTTCATGACGTTCAGCCGCTTGTCCCCAAGCCAAATCAGGTCTTTATGCTCTCTCCGCGGTCGAACTCTTCTCTGAGTAATCGGCGGCTTCTATAATCCCAATCTGAAGGGCCCCCTGATTCCGGTGTCCGACGGCGTCGGGGAGGTGGTCAAGCTCGGGGAAGGCGGACCCGGTTCGGCTTGGGAGACCGGGTGAGCCCGATCTTCACTCAAAGCTGGACGACTCTGCCGTGCGCCGGCGTCACTGTCTGGCACGCCATCGTCGAAGAAGGTCAAGTCAAGGCCGGAGACACGGTGGTCGTGCTGGGCAGCGGCGGAGTCTCGCTGTTCGCCCGCCGGGAAAGGATCGAAGCGATGAACCGGGCCATCTCCCGGCACGCGCTTCGTCCGGTCGTCGACCGAGTCTTCCCTTTCTCGCAGTCGGTCGATGCCCTGCGTCATCTGCAGAACGTGTCCTACTTCGGCAAAATCGCCATCCGATTCGATCAGAATGCGGCCTCGGCAGGCTGAAGCGAGTCCAGAAACGCCCGCATCGCATGAGAGACCCATTTGCGGGGATGCATGCATGTTTGCAAGCTCAATCGGAGATCCGGATGAGAGAACGGGAGCGCCGCCAGTTCCCCTCTTCCCAGCTCGGCATCGGCGGCCAGCCGGGGCAGGATCGCAATGCCTCCTCCGGCGGCCACGCACCCTTTGACCGCTTCCGGATTGCCGATCTCTAGGCTGATCCGGTACGGAATGCCTTCGGCCCTCAGCAGCTTCTCCAGCATAATGCGGTAGTTGCACGTCTCCTCCGTCATGATCCACTCCTCGCCGCCCAGCCGCCGCAAGTCCACCCGGTCAAGCCGGGCGAGCGGATGATCGGGCGCGGAGACGAGCACGAGCGGCTCTTCGCGGATTTCCGTCCATTCCAACGCGGGATCGGTCGGCTCGCCGACGAGCATAAGGCCGAAGTCGAGCTCCCCCTCCTTGACCCGATGAACGATCCGATCCTCGCGGTCCGGCTGCAGCCGGATGTTCAGCTCCGGATAGCTTTGCCGAATCCGCTGCACGAACGGCGGAAGATAGTAGGCCGCGAGCGAATCGATCGTGCCGATCGTCAAGCTTCCCCCTCCTTGCCTCGCCAGCTTCTCCTTGGCCTGCTGGTGCAGCTCCAGCATTTGCGTGACGGTCTTCAGCAGCTCTTCGCCCGCGGAGGTCAGCCGCAAGCCTCGGCCGTATCTCTCGAACAGTTGAACTCCGAACTCCTTCTCCAGCTTCTGAATCTGCGTCGTTACGCTCGACTGCGCATACCCGAGCTGCTCCGCTGCCCTCGTGAAGCTCTGCCGCACGGCGACTTCCCGGAACGTCTGATAATAGACGAGATCCACTGCCTCCACCACCCATCAACATTATTGATAATGATTATTATATCTTATAGATAACTATGATGGTATATGGCGTGATACAGTAGGTTCAAACCGTTTGCTAAGGAGGCAATTCCATGTTGAGCGCTGCGGAGTTAAAAGGAATGTACGTACCGGTCGTCACTCCCTTCCTGCCGAATGGGGAGCTGGATCTGGTCTCTTACGGAACGTACGTCAAGCATCTATTGGAGAAGGATATCGATGGGCTGGTCGTAGGGGGCACGACAGGGGAGAGTCCGACGATCTCTTGGGAGGAAGTCGAGGCGCTTGTTCTCGCGACCCGCGAAGCAATGAGGTCGCGAAGCGTTCCGATCGTCGTCGGAACGGGAACGAACAGCACGGCGGATACCGTTCGGCGAACGGAAATGGCCGGCCGGATCGGCGCGGACGCCGCGCTCGTCGTCACTCCTTACTACAGCAGGCCGTCGGAAGCCGGCATTGTGGAGCATTACCGAAGAGCTTCCCGGACGGGCGTGCCGGTGATCGCCTATGAAATCCCCGCCCGTACCGGCGTCCGGCTGTCGGCCGGAACGATGCGGACGATTCTCGATCTGGAAGGAGTCATCGGATTAAAAGACAGCTCCGGCAGCCTGAACCTGCTGCAGGAGCTGAGCCGGGCCGATACGAAGCCGGTGCTGTGCGGAGAAGACTCCCTTCTCTCGGATATGCTCCGTCAAGGCGCCAGCGGAGGCATATCGGCTTCGGCAAACGTACGCACGGCGGACTTCATCGAGGTATGCCGCCAGGCGGCAGCCGGAAACCATGCGGCAGCGGAGAGAACGTTCGACGGACTGCGGCCGCTGATCCAGGATCTGTTCCGCGAACCGAGCCCCGCGCCGCTCAAATGGCTGCTCGCGCGGCAAAGCCTTCTCGCCGACGACGCCGTTCGGCTGCCGATGAGCCCGATTACGCCCGAGCTGCAAGCGCGACTGTCCCGTTATGTTGCCGGGTAAATGCGCCGACCCGCCGGATAGGGCTGCTTACAAGCCTTTGCCGCCGATCGGACGCACCTTCACCGGCTTGACGCCGGCGATCAGCGGCCGGCAGCGTTGGATAACCGCCAGCACGCTCTCGTTCTTCAGGGAGGCGGCATGCGCCTCTTCGCTCTCCCACAGCTCCGATATCCAGAGCGCATCCGGCTCATCTACCGACTCGCTGATGATGTAGTAGATGCAGCCCTCCATTCCCTGCAGCGTCTCGGCGGACTCCAGCATGAGCCGGGCCAGCTCATCTCGTTGGCCCGGTTGGGCGATCAATTGGCCGAACATCGCAAACTTGCTCATCGTCGTCGATCTTCCTCTCTTGATTCAGATTGGGATTGGGATTGGGATTGGGATTGGGATAACATCGCTTCGTAATGCGCCGCCATTCGCGAGGCCGCCTCGGCCATTCTGCGGACGAGAAGATCGGACTCGATCGCCAGCGCGGTGCTGTATGGCATCAGAAAATAAGGCACGTAAGTATGCAGCGTGGACCGCTCCAGCCGGAACACGGCCTCGCCGGGGCAGCGTTCGGCCAGCGCGTGTCCGAACAGCCAATGCCGGCACAGCTCGTTCAGCGCCTGCTCCCCCGCTCTGATCTTCACGGTCTCAAGCTCCTGCGAACCCGCCCCGGAGAGCAGGTTGCCGAGGAGGAAATCCTTGGCCGAGAAGGAGACGGGCCGTTCGAAGCGGCCTTCCGTTTCCCGCAGCACCGTGATCCGGTCTACCCGGAAGCTGCGCGGTTCTCCGCGATAGCCGCAGTGTCCGACGGCATACCAGCTTCCTTTCCAATACACGATGCCGTAAGGATCGAACGATCGGGGAGGCGACGGTTCGCCCTTCCCCCGCTCGTATTCCATCTCCAGCGTCCGTCCCTGGCCGGCCGCTTCCTCGAGCGTCTGCAGGAACGTCCGGTATTTGCCGTCGATCGCGGGATAGATGACCGACAAGCCGCCGCCGTGGCGTTCCAGGCGATCCAATTGCTTCTCGTTCGTGTACCGCTTAAGCTTGTCCACCGCTCTGTCCAGCGCCTCCGAATGCGGATAGCCGGCTTCCCGCGCGAAGATCGCGGCATGGACCAACCCCTTCCGCTCATCCTCGTCGAACAGAAGCGGAGATTCGGAGAAGCCGTCCATGATGCGGTAACCTCCGTTAGGTCCCGAATCCGCGATGATCGGCACTCCGCTGGCGCACAATGAATCGATGCAACGATAGACGGTCCGCACATGAATCTCCAGCTTTTCCGCCAGCTGCTTCGCCGTCATCTGCTTGCCCGACCGCAGCATCCACAGGATCGATAACATATTGTCCGCTTTGGTCACGATTCAAACCTTCCTTCCCGGCACGCAATCAACTCCATTGTACGCCACTTCTAGACGTTATTCACGCCTTTTAAGCAGTTGTTCACGCCTTTTAAGCGAGCGGAGTCTTTCCTTGATCGACCCACGTCTCGTAAGTGGGGCCGTAGATTTCCGGAGGCCGCAATCCAGCCTGCCTCATCAGCACCGTCATCTGACCCCGGTGATGCGCCTGATGCATCAGAGTAAATCGCAAGGAATCGCCGTTCCTCCATTGTTCTCCCATGATCGTCCTCGCCTCTCCCAGACTGTCGTCGCTCCACTGAACCCTTACCGCTTGAAGCAACGCCGAGCTGATGCGGCGGTATTCCTCGGCGATCCCGGCCGCGCTTCCGGGAGCAGGATCCGCCCCTCCGTCGAAATCAAGCCCGAGCGCAGCCATGAACCGCAGCGAAGTCACCAGATGCCAGGCCAATTCCCCCAGTGTCCGGCGGTCCGCGGCGATCGCCTGCCGCAAGGAGTCGTCGGTCAATCGCCCGAGCACCCGATCCGTCAACTCGGACTCGCTCTCCCATTCCTTCGCGAACGCTTCGATTGTCGCAAACATCGTATCTGCCTCCTTTTTCGACCTCACCAGCAGTATACGCCCTGGTCCCTGACAGAAACGGTCAGTCATTTCGGAACACTCCGCGCGATTTTTCCCGGCGCCTTGCCGTTCGCTTGACATTTGCGGGACTTGCCTATAATTTGGAACCTAGGGACATGCACGGCAGCATAGGCGCGCTAAGAGCGATTCCATCTTCGATCTCGGGAGGAAAAGAACATGCTAGCCAATCTATACTCATCGGAAAAAGGCCACGTCGCGCGTTATGAGCGGGATTTGAAACATTCCGCGGAACAGGCGTGGGCGTGGTTGACGGATAACGGAAAGCTGGCGCAATGGTTCGCCGAGCTTAGCTCGCACGATCTCCGCGAAGGCGGAACCATGCGCTTCGATATGGGTGACGGAACGTTCGAGGAGATGAAGATTAAGGACTTCTCGGAGGGATCTGTGCTGGAGTACGAATGGGGCGAGGACACCGTCCGCTTCGAGATCGAGCCGCGGCCGGACGGCTGCAGACTCGTCTTGATCGAGACGATACGTCGGATCACGGATCATACGCCGAAAGATCTGGCCGGCTGGCACGTCTGTCTGGACGCGGTGGAAGCTCTGATGAACGGCGGAGAAATCCTGTCGCGCGAAGACGAGTGGAAAACGCGATACGAGCAATACGTCGAGGCGATTCGGGCGCTGTAGCTCGAACCGCCTCTTGTTTATTCCGCCGGAGTGACGCGGACGGGAGTCCCGAATCGCTTGGCGGATTTGGCGCGGGCACGCGCGATCTCGACAGTGCGGTCGCGCGAAGGAGCTCGGGTGACAAGCGAGTCGAGCAGCTTCTGAGCGGCATCGCCGACCTCCCGTACCGCGAGCAGGAAAGCTTCCTCGTTCGCCTTCGACGGTTCGTTGAAGCCCGACAGCTTCCTCACGAATTGAAGCGCGGCCGCCTGCACCTCGTCGGGCGATGCAGGAGGATCGAAGTTAAACAGCGTCTTAATGTTTCTGCACATCGCTTCTCGCCTCACTTTTTCTTTTTCTTCTGCGCGGCGTCGTCACCTCATCAAAAAATTGGGGAAACGAGCGTCCAATACGTTCATTATTAACCAATAATCGGCTCCACGCAACGAGGAGTCGCGCCGGAGCCGATCGGATTTTTGCGATATTATTGGCTTAACGCATCCAGAACGGCCTGCACGCCGTACGTATTGCCGAGCGGGCCGTAGCCCAGGGCAAGCTGTCCGTCGATGTCATAGACATGGCCGTTCTGAACGGCCTTCAGCGTGTTCCAGACGCCGCTCTTCGACCACTCGTCAGACAAAGCCGGAAGCGACGGATCGGACACGTTGAACTGGCCCAGGAACAGATGGTCGGGATCGAGCTGACTCAAGCCTTCCAAGGACAGCTGCGCGCCTTCCTCCATCTCGCTCGACTCCGGCGCCTTCAGCCCAAGCCCTTCGTAATACGTCGGCAAGTAATTCGTTCCTTGCAGCCAGGCTTCCTTGGGTCTGATCTGCACGAACGCAACCGATCCCTCGACGCTCGCCAGCTTCTCCTTCGCGGATTGCACCTTCGCCCGGAAATCGGCGATGTAGCTCGCTGCGACTTCCTCTTGGCCGAGAATGCTGCCGAACTCGGTCACGACGGAAGGCCAGTCTCCCCACACGTCCGTTTTCTGCTCGTCGAGCACGACGGTCGTGGCGATTTTCGTCAGGGAATCGACGATGTCCTTGTTGATGGCGTTGCCCGCGATAATAACGTCGGGAGCATAGGCCAGCAGCGCCTCCAGGTTAACCGTCGTATTCTCCCCGACGATCGCCAGCTCCTCGAATCGTTCGGTGTACGGTTTGTACGTATCCGTATGCAGGACGGACTGCTTCTCGGTGAACGGAAGCGCGAGCGCGACCGACTTCAAGTCGAACAGCAGAATCGAATCGGTGTAGCCCCAATGAACGACCGCCACTTTCTGTGGCTGCTTCTCGATCGTAACGTCTCCGTTGGCCGCATGGATCGTACGGGGAAAAGCGGCTGCGGGCGAAGCTTCTTCGCTCGAGCTTGGACTAGGACTGGAACTAGGGCTAGATGCGCTCTCGGTCTGTGCGGGAGAAGAAGAAGAAGACTCTTGTCCGCTCGGAGAGCCGGAATTCGAGCAGGCGCCGAGAAGAAGCGCAAGGACAAGCATGAGCAGCGATAATGTCACGGGAAATCTACGGTTAACCATGTCAAGCATCCTTTCTGAATCACGCGGGTTATATGTGATAACGATTCTCATTATCGAATATAACCATATCACCTTGTATCTATGTTGAAAATGGAGAGTTTCCCGAACTTATAATGGATGATTTCGCTCCCGGCGCATGCCGACTTTGCCCGGCGGCACGCCCTTGTGCTTCTTGAACAGCCTGCTGAAATAATAGGCGTCCGCATACCCTACGCTCTTCGCCACGACTCCTACCGGGAACTGTCCCGTGAGAAGCATCTCGTTCGCCCGGTTCATCCGGTACTGGATCAAGTAGTCGATCGGGCCGATTCCGGCGTATTTGCGGAACAGGGAGGAGAAATACTTCGCCTTGATCTGATAGCGCTCCGCCAGCATGTCCAGCGTAAGCGGCTCCGCGTGATGCTCCCGAATATACTGAATCGCCCCGTCTATCAGAGGATAGCTCTCCTTGTTCTGGCTGACCCTCTCCGACAGGAGAATATGGTTGACCAACCGATAGAACAGCGCCTTTTTCTCCAGCAACCCCATGCTGTCGGGGGAAGCGGCAGCTTCGAGCAGACGGTCCAGCACGCGCAGCAGCTCCGGATCGGGAGGGACGTGCAGCATCGACACCTCGATCAAGCCGCGGGCATCCACCCGATCGGAGGGCTCCGGCAAATAGTGAACCAATCCGTACTCGAAGCCCTCCGCTCCCGGGTAGATTTCCAGCTTCTGTCCCAAACCGCCCAACAGCACTCTTCCCGGCTCAAGCCGGTAACGGTCCGAACCGCCGAATACGAACTCGGCGCTCCCTCGCAGCGCGATGACGACGGCGCACTTGGTCGTCGGTCTCGCGACATGTCCGCTGTAGACCTGATCGGCCCGCAGCTCCGTTCGGAAGACTCCGTATATGCCCAGCGGAATTCTCGCGAAATCCCGCGCCAGCTCCTCGTACGAACAGTCCATGCCGATCCTCCCCCCGACCTCGCCGATTCCTTTTCTCCCTATTATAGACCAGTCCCCGCCAGCCGCCTACCTAGTCCCTGGAGGCTTTCAGCTTGCACGCCACGTAAGCCGGGGCCGTTCTAAAATAGGTCATATGATCGCCTCGCGGCGGGACGATGTGCGATGGGCTTATGTACATATATGCAAAGGGGGCAACCGCTAAGAAAAAAGAAGCATTTGGTCGTCGGCCAAATGCTTCTCCCCGGGCGAGTCTGAAATCAGCCCTGATAATAAGGCTGCGGAGGCGGCGGCGGGGGAACGGACGCGGTGCGCATCAGCAGATCGTTATGAAAGTGCGCCATCGCGGTATACATGTACGGCACTAGCCAGAGGGCTCCGATGCCCAGCGTGAACGGAACGAGCAGCGCCCAGCCGATAAAGCTGAGCATCAAGAAAAACAATCGCCCCTTGTTACCGACCATCATTTCCTTGCTCCGGCGAATCGCCTCCAACGCCCCGATTCCCGGATTGTCCTTCAGGATGTAGTAAGCCTGCGAGTACCGGAATCCCGCGATGATTCCCGGAATAACCAGCAGCAAGCTCCACAGGAATACGAAAATCAGCATCAGCAGATACAGAACGAAAGTTTCCCCGAATCTCGGAAATCCGCTGAAGAGCGTCTCGGTCGCAGGAGATTGACGGCGGGACAAATCAAGGAAGAAAGCCGTTAATCCGTAAGTCATCGCCCCGGCGCATAGGAAGGCGGGAATCCAACCCAGAAGCGGAATGATCCCGATCGCTCCCAAAGCCCACAAGACGAAGCTATACAATAAATAGTGAAGCACTGCGCTCGTCCAATTGCCGGACAAGCTCTCTCTTGCTCTAGCGCGAAATTCTGCACTGGTCGGCACGACTCTCATTCCACCTTCAGTCATTTATGGATGCGTTTACATTCTATTCTATTTTCCCTATCCTGGCAATCTAAAAAAAACGATGCCTCTGCCTTCTCATCCACTGGGTGGCGGCCCACTTCTCCCCGGAAACGACGGGACCTCCCGCATGCAGGGTGAGCTCGTTCAAGAGGGGATCGTTATAGAAATATTCGAAGTAGACGGCGTTCCCCTTGCGCGGGACGACCGTCAAATTCAGCGAAGGGAAGATCGTCTCGCCGCCTTCTTCCACGTCGTTCAAATACATCACGAGCGTGCTGATCCGGTTGTTGGCGCCCCCGGACGTGAAGTAGTCGTAATGAGGCTGATACTGCTCCCCCGCTCTGTAATGCAGAACCTGCAGCGGCTCGGCATGCGCGATCGGGACGTTCATCAGCTCGGAGACCCTGGATTCGATTCGATGGATAAGTTCGTTCTCGCCCTCTTCGAAGAACATGCCGCTGCTCGTTCTTATGTCGCTCACGGAGCGAGATCGGCCGACTCTGGCACGCTGCATCCGGTCCTTCGCCAAGTCGACCAGCGCGTCGCACTCGGCTCCGGTCAGTACCTTCTCCAGGATTAAAATAAGAGGTTCTTCCATCTTGCCAACGATCGGAATCTCTCTATCCGACGTTCTGAGTAGGTTGCCATGCGGATTTACAATCGTCTGCTCTTTAACGGTCATCGCTTTATCCTCCTAGACGGAAATGAGGAACCATTCGAATGGGCGTGATGTCGATATCAGAAGTTGTAAAAACAAGGCTGGCAAACGGCTATAGATTCACCTCGACCGTGGACAGCGCCACTTCGGGGTAGTCCGTGATCATGCCGTCGATCTCGAACTTAAGCACCTCCTTCATATCTCGCCTGGAATTAACCGTCCATACCCACACCTCGCGTCCGTCGGCATGAGCCCGCTTCACGAGCGACGGGGTCAGCATGACCTGCTCGACGGTAAAGAAATCGACGTCCTGCGCCGACAAGTCGCCTAGCGCGAAGAACAGGATTCTCCCGATCTTGATCTCGGGCGCGAGCTCGCGCACCTTCCCGAGCGTTATGCCGTCGAACGACTGAATGCGCACCTCTTGCTCGCTCCCGGCCTCCTTGACCAACCGGACGACCTCCCTCGCCAGCGCTTCGCTCTCTCCGTACGGCTTCAGATCCAGCAGCAGCTTGATGCGGCCCTGCGCCTCCGTCAGCACGTCGGCCAGTGTCGGGATGCGAACCGGGGCCCCGTTGTCGTCTTCGCCGATGGACAGCCGGAGCAGTTCTGCATAGGTCAGATCGGCGACGCGCAGTTTCTCCCCGGCGACACGCCGAAGATCGTAATCGTGATTCAGCACGGCCACTCCGTCCCTGGTCAGTTGGATATCGATCTCCGCCAATTGAATGCCTTTGTCGATGGCGGCCGTGACGGCGGGCAGCGAGTTCTCGGGAGCGCTCGACGCATCGCCGCGGTGCGCCGCGATCTGCACGCTCCACTTCGCGTATACAAGGCTGTCGTTCGCCCGCAAGCCGATAAAGACCGACAGAGCGATATAGGAGACGGCGACCGCCGCGAAAACGGTTCGTTTGCGGCGAAGCCCTTTCCACCATTCGACGATGCGGTTTTCGAGCCGGCCCAGCTCGCCGGGGCGAACGTTCAGCCGATCTTTGGCTTTGATGCCTTGAAGCCGGCCCAACCCGTAATAGAGCCGCGTCAGCAGGAAGATGTTGATCGGCAGAAGCAGAAGCGCCAACAGGTAGGTCAGAATCGTGGAAAGCGTCAAGGAGTGATGCTGAGAGACAAGCGCCAGAACGTCCATATTCAGCCAAGAGGGAATGGATCCGACGGCGGATACCGCAGCCGAAGTAGCGACCAGGACGGCGGCGTTAAACAGGAGCAGGGAGCCGAACAGCTGCAGCCACCGTCCCTGCGTCAGCGCGTGGCTTCTGCGTATGGCCTGCCCGAGCTTCAAATCTTCTATCACGATAAAGTGAAGCACGAAAATCCAGCGAAGCAAAGTGTAGAGCGCGGCCGCCAGGAGCACAGCGTAGGCAGCGGCCATCGTGTAGGAAGCGTCCAGCACATAGTGGTTCAGAAAGATCGGCACGTTGAACAACGCGTAAAAAGAGGCCGAGAGAGGCGAATCGACGAACGGGATCAAGAGAAGGAGCAGCATCATGAGCTGGAACGCGCCGAAGCCGAGCAGCCTGGGCGTCTTGCGCAGCGCAATCGTCAGCGCGTCGGCGATCGCGATCTCTTTGCCGAAATAGCGTTGTTGGACGAGAACGATGAGCACGAACAATTCGATCAGCAGCGCGTAGGAGGCGAAGAGCCCGATGAGGAACAAGCCGCCCACGCCCTCGTAGCTCACTCCGATCCGGTAGACTTCCGCATTGAGCAGAGAGCCGGAGCCGACGACTCTAAGAATCCGGTTGAACACATACGTAATCATCGGTATAACGACGGCGCTCGTCACGAGCATGTAGAACATTTCAAATATTAGCAGCTTGGCGGAAAACGCGCGAAACTCGCGTACGCTTCTGCCGATCAATTTAAGCATGGCGAATCATCCTAATTCAATTTCAAGGTGTCGATACTTAATTATAAAACAGACCGGCCCCCTGCCGAAAGACAGGGAATCGGCCTATTTCTTCGACGACGCCTCGTTAATTCGCGAACAGCTGCTTCTTCAGCTCCCGGTTGCGTTCCATGAAAATCTCGTTGTGCGAAGAGACCATCCCCCAGGCTTCCGCCTCCGGAATAATGTACTGCTTCGCTTTGTTCACGGCGTTGGCCGCATCCTGGAACGCTCCCGCGATCAGGTGCAGCTTGCCCTCATGCCCGAGAATGTCGCCCGCGGCGTACAGCCCGGGGACCGACGTCTCGCTCATCGGAGTTCCCGCGATCGCCCATTCGTTCTGCATCTCGATGTTGACCTGGCTGTTCGAGAGCAAATCCTTATCTCTCTCGTACCCATGGTTGATGATGACCTCGTCCACCGACATCTCGACTTGCGCTCCGTCGTCCTTGTTGCGCAGCACCACCCGCTCGATCGCTTCCTGTCCAGGTGCGGCGACCAGCTTCTCGATCTCGGTGTTGAGCAGGCAGACGACCGAGCTCGAGAGCAGCTTAGACACTTCGGCCTCGTGCCCTTTGAGCGTTTCGTTGCGATAGGTCAAATACACTTGCTTCGCGATCGGCTCGAGCTCGTTGGCCCAGTCGATCGCCGAGTTGCCGCCGCCCGAGATGAGCACGGTTTTGTCTTTGAAGCGCGACAGCGATTTGACCGTATAGTGCAAATTGGTAACCTCGTACCGTTCGGCGCCTTCGAGATTCAGCTTGGTCGGCTTCAATATGCCGCCGCCAACGGCCAGTATGACCGTCTTGGAATAATGCTCCGCTCCCGAAGAGGTCTGAAGGACGAAGATGCCGTCCTCGTCTTTGGAGATGGAGGCGACCTTCTCTCCCAGCACGATCTCCGGATCGAACGTCCGCCCTTGCGCGATCAGCTGCTCGATCAGCTTCTCGCCGGTAATCGGAGTGACGCCGCCGACATCCCAGATCAGCTTCTCCGGATAGACGTTGACTTTGCCCCCCAAGAAAGTCTGAAATTCGATAATCTTCGTCTTCAACTCTCGCAATCCGCTATAAAAAGCGGAGAAAAGTCCCGCGGGACCCCCTCCGATTATCGTCACGTCGTATATGTCCTTGGCGCACACTCGCATCCTCTCCCTCATCCTCTAATCCGAACTAATGACTTCGGACTCATTGTATCACAAACGTATTGAGAATGAAAATCATTATTATAGAGGCCCGATCGTATGCGGATCGACGAACTCGTATTCCAGCTCCGTCAGCTTGGACAGCAGGCCGTCCAGCGCTTCGGCCGTCCAGGGAAGCTCATGCATCAAGATGTTGGCGCCCGGATGCATTTGGTCGACGATGCGTTGCGCCAGCGCCTTCGGATCGTTGCTGTCCGCCGTCATGGCCCAGTCCCGGGAGTCGATCGACAACGTTATGACCGTCAGACCGGAAGCCTTGGCAGCTTCGACGGTCACGTCGTTAAAAGCCAGGAAAGGCGGACGAAAAAATACAGGCGCCGTTCCGGTAATATCCTTGACGGCCTTCTGGACGTCTCCGAGCTGCTTCTCTACCTGTTCCTTGCTTTCCGCGCTGAGATCGATGTGGTCCCAGGAATGGTTGCCGATCATGTGCCCGCGGTTGTGAACAAGCTTTACCAAATTCTTGCCTCTCTCGATTTGAGGCCCGTTCATGAAAAAGATCGCCTTGGCCTTATGTTTATCCAGCGTGGCTAGAATCTGCTCGTTCAACCCTTCATTCGGACCGTCGTCGAAGGTGAGCAACACCACTTTGTCGCTATTCTGCCCCGGGTTGACGGGGACGATCGTTTGGGTAGCTGCATGGATCTTGTAGACAGGCTCGACTGCTTGCGGTTTCTCTATCGAACAAGCCGTCGCCAGCAGGATCACAATGGCGGCAATGACGCAATAAAGAACCTTTTTCCCGGTATTCATGTTTCTGTAGCTCACTCCTCCGTACTAGTCAGCATCTACGGCGTTCGTATGCTGTATGTTCCATTCTAGCGGCCAAGGAGGAGCGAAACGAGATAACAGATGATCAATTTCTTACACAATGCAACGTTTTTTTAGCGGTGCGAGGCGTAGACGTTCGGCTTGCTGAACGAGCGAACGGCCGCGAGCTCTTCGGGCGACAGCTCAGGCGCATGCGTCGCGGCGACGTTCTGCAGCAGCTGCTCACGCGAGCTTGCTCCGGGAATCGCTACGGCCACCGCAGGATGGGCGAGCGAATACCGGATCGCCAATTGGGTGAGGCTGCGCCCCGGCGCCTCCAGATCCCGCAGCCTCTCCCGAAGAGCCTCGAGCTCTTCCAATTCGTAGTCCGACACGCCGCCCGAAGGTTCCCGGTTGGCTGCCAGCGCCCCTTTGGCCAGCGGGCCTCTGGCGATGACGCCGATCCCCTTCTCGTGGAGAAGCGGAAGCACCGTCTCCTCCGCCCGCCGGTCGACAATGCTGTACGAGTTCATTACGCTGACGATGGAGGAACGCGCGGCGTACTCGCGGATGACGTTGGGACGGATCGAGGAGATGCCGTACTCCCGGATCGTTCCTTCCCTTTTCAACTGTTCAAAAGCTTCTATCGTATCGTCAATCGGGTCCTCAAGGGTTCCGCCATGAAGCTGGTACAGATCGATATAGTCCGTGCCCAGCCTCCTCAAGCTTTCCTTGACCGAGGACAGAATGTATTCCGGGGAAGGGTCCCACGTCCAGCCTTCCTGTCCCGGAATGCGCCGGTTGCCGACCTTCGTCGCCAGCACGACCCGGTCTCTTCTGCCGCGAATCGCTTTGCCGACTAATTCCTCGTTGCGGCCATGGTCGTACAGATCGGCCGTGTCCAGAAAATTGACGCCAAGGTCCAGCGCTTCGTGAATCAGACCGATCGCCATCCCCTCCTCCGTTCCCAAAGACATGCATCCCAGTCCGATCTCGCCGACGAGCAAGTCGGATACGCCCAGACGGTTCATTTTCATCGCGCGTTCATCCCTTCTTCTCCAGCCAATCTCCCGCCAGCCGCAGCATCTCCTCCTTGGAAATCCCGGGCCCCTTATGATTCGTAAGTGGGTACCCGTATTCAAGCTGCACGGGCCGTCCCTCGGCGGCGATCGGTCTCTTGACCTCATTATAAACGACTTCCGTCCCGGCTATCGTCCTTTTTTCAGACCGGTCCCCGGATCGATGTGTTACGATAGCAGCATAGATCCCCGCGAATGGAGTCGAACGAAGGAATGGATTCGCAGCTGACAATGTACATTACCTTGGTGAGCGTGTCGGGCATTTTCAACGTGTTCCTCTGCCTCTACGTCCTGTTCAGAAAACAGGAAATTCCCGGCTCCCGCACTTTCATTTGGTACACGGCCGCCCTGTCCGTCTACAGCTTCGCTTACGCCTTCTGTCTGGCCAGTGATACGCTGTGGAAAGTCAAGTTATGGACGGTCGTCGAATATATCGGCATGCCGTTCTCCGCGCCGCTCGGTCTCATGATCATTCTCCAGTATCTCGGCTGGAAGGTTACCCGCCGGCAGGCCGCGGCCATGCTCGTCGTCCCTTCCGTCACGCTGCTGATGGTCGCCACCAACGACTACCACCATCTGTTCTATAAAGTGTTTCGGATGAAAGAAGGAATGCCTCTTCCCTATCTGGAAATCGAGATCGGCGAATGGTATATCGTCCACGGGATTTTTACGTCCAGCTGCCTGATGGTCGCCACCGTTCTCCTGCTCGGCCGATGGAGACAGACGCGGAAGTCCTATCGCCTGCAGCTGGCGACGCTGATCTGCGGGCAGTTTCTCCCCATGATCACCGCGTTCCTGTATCTCGTCGGGCTGACCCCGGCGGGCATCGACCCGGTTCCGATGGTCATGTGCGTGACTTCGGCGCTGTATATCTGGGCCATTCTGTCCGCGAAAATGCTGACCGTCATCCCCATCGCCAAGGAGACGATCTTCGACAGCATGAGGGAAGGCGTTATCGTCCTGGATGCGGCGGATCGTCTGAGCGACTACAACGCTGCCGTCGCGCGGATGATTCCTTCCCTCAGCACGGCCATGATCGGGAAAACGCTAAACGAAGTCTGGATCGAGCTGACCGGATCTCCGTATCCGTTCGCCCATCGGCCGGACGAAGGGGCGGAAGAGCTGGCGTGGACGACGGACGGAGCGGAGCAGACGTACCAGGTCCGCTATTCTCCTCTTCTGCACCGTAACGGGGATGCGGCAGGCGGCCTGCTCATGTTCATCCACGTCACCGAACTGAAGCGGCTCCAGCGCGAGCTGGAGCACCAGGCTTACTATGACGGGTTGACGCAAATTCTTAACCGCTCCCAGTTCATCAGCCGCAGCCGCCGACAGCTCGAGGATTGCCTGACGGGCGGACGGCCGTTCACCGTCGTTCTGTTCGATATCGATTACTTCAAGCGCGTGAACGATCATTACGGACACGAGACGGGGGACAAGCTCCTCGTGCACGTCGTCGCCATATGCGGCGGACTCGTCTCCCCGGACATGCTGTTCGCGCGTTACGGCGGCGAAGAGTTCGTCCTGGCGCTGCCGGACGCGACTCTGGAGGAAGGCTGCGAGATCGCGGAGCGGCTAAGAAGAGGATTGGAAACCGAAGCGCTGTCGACTCCCCGGGGCGAGATCGCCGTCACCTCCAGCTTCGGCGTCGCCCAGACCGAAGACGGCGGCGGCGCGACGCTTGACGTTCTGCTGCAGCAAGCGGATGAAGCGTTGTACGCCTCCAAGCGGAACGGCCGCAACCGCGTCAGCGCGTATCGCGGAGCTTCGGCTTCGCGCGTCTAGGAGGCGGGCTGACGTTCCGTCAACAGCTGCGCCAGCAGCTCCAACTGGCCTTCGATCGAGATCGGATCGAAATAGGAGAAGTCCGCTCTGCTCAGCACGTGAGCACGGCCGTGCTCCACGGCGGGCAAGCTTCTCCAGATCGGATGGTCCTGCACGTACCGGATGCCTTCGCCTTCGTCGGAGACGAACAGATAATCCGCGCCGGCGGCGTAAACCGGCAGCTGCTCGAGCGGCAGGCCTTGCACGATCTGCCGTCCGCTGTCGATCGCCTGCCGCTGCACGGGCTCCGGAACGCCCAGGCGCAACCCCCGGTAGATCGGCCAGCCCCCTCGCCCGTAATTGTCCCCGAACACCGAAAACTGCCGGCCCTGGCTGTCGAATCTGACGATGGCGGCCGTAGACGACCGGCTTAAGACTCCCGCCAACCGCTCCCGGACTTCCGCGGCCCTGCGCTCGAATCGCAACTCCAATTCGTCCGCAGCCCGCGGACGATTGATCAGCTGGCCGATCAGCCGGACGTCGTCGAAGATGCTTCTGTTGCCCTCGTATGGCAGCAGTAGGGTCGGCGCGATTTTGGACATGGCCGGGTAGGCCGACAGATTGGCGTCGTTCATGAGAATAAGGTCGGGCTCCAGCTTCGTTACGGCTTCAACGGACGGCTCGCAGCCGATGTCGACGATCCCCTTCTCCATGTCCTTCAGGAACGCGCTGCCTCCCCACCAGGTCAAGTTGGCGGCTACGGGCTTCACTCCTGCCGAGAGCAGAACGTTGGCGTAATAGAGCGCCACGATCCGCAGCCCTTTGCGAGCGTGGCGAACGTATTGCTTGGGAGATTGCCCGACCATCTGCTTGAATCTCCTGCTGAAATAGTAAACGTCCTTGAAGCCGGCGCTCTGGGCGATCTGCTGCAGGCTGTCGTTGGAGGTGAGAAGCTGCTTCTTGGCATGGTTGAGCTTCAATTCCGTGATATAATCTACCGGGCTTTTGCCGGTCAGCTGCTTGAACAGATGCGAGTATTGCCGGGTTCCTATATTGGCCTGCTTCGCCAGAGCTTCCATGCTTATGTCGGAGACGTCCAACCGATGCAAGCCGTCGATCGATCGCCTAACCGCTTCCCGGGATTGGAGCTGGGCGCCGGACGACTCGCCGCCCCGGCACAGCTCGTACAACAGCTCCTGAAAGCGGATATGCTGCCTGAAATGCGCAAGCTCCTCCGTCGCTCCCCTGTGACGATATAGCTCGTCCAACCGCCCCGCGATGCGCCCGAAGGACTGCGCGTCGAGTTCCTCGTACGGAATGATGCGAAGAACGTCTTGGTTCGCTTCGTTCGCATCGTTCTCTTCGCCCAATGGACTCCTCTCGACCGGAACGGCCCGGAAGATCAGCCACATCAGCTTCAGCTCCGGACCATCGTCCGCCGACACGTCGAACAACGTATCGGGAGGCAGAAGGAAGCAGCTCCCCTTGACCAAGCGGCGTCTTCTGCCGTCGATGACGGCGCTGCCGGCTCCTTGCGTAACCGCGACGAATACAGGGTCCGGCGCGTGCAGCCTGCTCGCCTTGGCGGCAGCCTGGCAACGAATTTCGACGATGTCGGATAGAGTGAACAACGAGGTCAGGAAGGGTAGAGACAAACGGCTCATTCGGGCGCTCCCCTTTTATAGTTGATAATGATTATCAATCAGTCGTATGTCTCTATTCTAGCGAACCCCCGAGATACGCGCAACAAAGCCGCCGGAGTACCGGCGGCCGATAGGTTGAGACTATTGGGGAGAATTGCCCGGCAGCAAATCCGCGATCAGATCCATCTGGGCGGAAATGGAGATCGGGTCGAAATAGTAATACTGCTTGGCTTCCAGCTCGATGACGCGATTTTCCTTCACGGCCTTGAGCCCTTTCCATACGGCGCTGTCCTTGACGACATCGAGCGCGGCTCCTTCGGTGGAAACGAACAGATAGTCGGCGTCCTCCGCGTATTCCGGAAGCTTCTCCAGCGGCACCTCTTTAACGATTTGTTTGCCGCTGTCGATGACATCCTCCTTGATTTTGGCCGGATATTGCAGCTTCAATCCTCTGTAGATCGGCCATCCTCCTCGGCCGTAGTTGTCGCCGAACACGGTGAACTGTCCTCCGTTGCCGTCGATGCGAATAATGGCCGCCTTGGCGTCGCTCGTCCATACGCCTTCCAGCTTAGCGCGCGCGGCTTCCGCTTTCTTCTCGAACTCCTCCAGAAGCCGGGTTGCCTCGTCCGGCTTGCCCAGAAGCTTGGCGACTTCTACGGTATCTTGATAGACGGTGCGGTTGCCGTCGTACGGGATCAGCACCGAAGGCGCGATCTTGGCGAACTGTTCGTAGTCCTCGGCGTTATTGCTGTTCATGATAATTAAATCCGGCTCCAGCGCGGCTACCGCTTCCAATGACGGCGGACCGCCGATGTCGACGAGACCCGCTTCCTGCTCCGCAAGGAACGGGCTGCCGCCCCACCAGGTCAGATTGGCTCCGACCGGTTTCTCGCCCAGCGCGAACAGGATGTGGTGATAGTACAGGGCGACAATGCGCTTCGGATGCGCAGGAATTTCGACGTCGCCGTTGACCGTGCTGACGATTCGCGTCGCTTCGCCTTCTGCCGAAGGCGATGGGGACGTTGATGCAGACGGCGTCGAGGACGGTGAGGCGGACGGAGAATTGGCAGGACTGGCAGAAGCGCCGGTTCCGGCAGAATTCCCGTTCCCGCATGCGCTGAGCAGCACTGCGGCAACGAGAAGCAGCAGAGAGGCAATGGCTGTCGGCTTGCGAATGGCTTGCATAGTTCAGACTCCTTGTCTAGTGATAATCATTCTCACCATATTATAAGGAGACCGTCAGAGGTCAACAATGGAGAATTCGGAGCAAAAACAGGCCGACATCTCGCCGAAGCGCGGAAATCATGCAAAAAGCGGGGCTGTCTCCTACGCCAACCAAGCTGCTGCG